>DASRHX010001074.1:0-9170 GCA_035650295.1 Bryobacteraceae bacterium
GGATCCGCTCATCCGAAACATTGGCGAGGCACTCGGCGTCCGGGCCGTAGCTAAGTTGTCGGGAAAGGATGCCGCTGAGTTCGGAAGCTCGGTAAACGTTCGCGGCTTGCGAACGATCGAAGACCTTCTCGCCGGACCAGGTCCGCTGCAGGGCTTGGCCTCGCCGAAGTGGCCATCCGTTTTTCCGCCGCTCGATTTGCAAAAAGTATCCGCCGGTGCCGCGCTCTATAAGAAGCACTGCCAGCAATGCCACTTACCACCGCGCGAGGAACTACTAGCCGACGTGCAACAGCTCGCTAGCGCCAGGGACCGTCGGCCGACATACTGGTGGCGGAGTGCCAGCGGCAACTGGTACCTCAACTTGAAAGATGTCGACATTAATTACGTTGGCACCGATCCGCGCCAAGCGATCGACTTCAAGAACCGCACAGTCAATACCGGGGACTTGGGGCGAGGTGTTGTGCCGGTTGGCGTTGGCCTGGATCTTGTGACTTCGGGCATCGCGGAGCGGTTTTTCCGGCTCGAGAACATCCCTCTTGCCGAACGAAGAGCGTGGGCCGGAGGCCGGGATCCAAGTGACCCCCGGATCCGCGCAGGACTTCACTATAAAGCACGGCCACTGAACGGCATCTGGGCCGCCGGCCCGTACTTGCACAACGGATCGGTCCCAACTCTTGATGCCTTGCTCTCGTCCAAAGAGGACGCTCGTCCCACGACGTTCTGGATGGGCAGCAAGCAGTTCGACCCAGTCGCCGTTGGGTACTTCGGTACTTGGATCAAAGGAGCGACGGAGTTTAGGACCACCGAGCAGGGCAATTCTAATTCCGGCCACCGATTCAAAGACGGGCCACGCGGTCAGGGTATCATCGGACCGGAACTCTCCGAAATCGAACGGGCCCAGATCATCGAATACCTGAAATCGATTTAGCCAGACTAGATTCGAGGTAGTTGGTAATGCGATTTCACCACGCCTTCGTGCCTGAGCACGGCGCTGGTGGCGGAACCGGATCAGAAACTCAGTCGAAGCGTGAAGTCGATCTCGCGCGGACCCGGCTCTCCCAATAAGGGCCTGGTCTGGCCGCTGATGATCCCCACCTGTGCCGGAGCGCTGATGTTGGAAGGGGGAACCGAGAAGTTCGGGTGGTTGAAGATGTTCACGAAGATGGAGCTGAACTGCAGGTTGACGCGCTCGGTCAGCTTGAACACCTTCTGGATTCCGACATCAAGGTTGCGGATCGGCGGCCCCTCCAGAATGTTGAATCCCGAGTTGCCAAACCTTCCGATCGGAGTGGTTTGCGTGCAGAGCGGAGCGGTTGCGGGGCAACCGGGAACCACGAAGGCCGCGGTATCGAAAAAGCGCTGCACACTCCGCCCGGAGCCCAGGTTCCCATTGGCGACACGGTCAGGCACGCCACCGATCGTGCCGGTTCCCGAAGGATCGTACCCAGTGAAGGACGGCGTGAAATACTGTCCCTTTTGCGCGACAGCCGTCCAGGTCGTCTGCCAGCCACCGAGAATATGCTGGACGGCCGCAGGTGCATTGGCGAGGAATCGCTCGCCCTTGCCGAACGGCAATGTGTACAGCGCGTAGGCGAACCAGCGCTGCGCTACCACCAATCCGTTGTTCGCCTTCTCGATGGCCCGGTTGTTCGGATTCTGGATCACTTGGCCAGCGAAGGTAGTGCCGCCCCCACCGGAGTCCTGCGTGTCGGTAAGATCCTTGGCCCACGTGTAACCCGTGCTGAAAGTAAGATTGCGCCCCTGTTTCTTCTGCGCTGCGATTTCGAGGGCGTGGTAAGCATCGGTGCCCCCGTTATCGGCCCAGATCGTTTGGTTGAAGCGCTGATTCGGCCTGCGTGCCGTGGTGAATGGTGTCGTGCTCGGTAGCGGCAGGTTCAGGTTTTTTCGGTAAACCAGATTGACGCTGCGGCTACCGGCGTACGATGTGCGAAGCCCGACGGAACCCACTTGACGCTCCACGGTGAGGTTCCATTGCTGTGTGTACGGAGTCTTGAGATCGGGGTTGACGCCGTTGACATTCTGCACAGACGCCGTGCCGGTGGTCAAGAACGGCGATGGAAAGCTGAACAGGGGCTGGCCGTTGACGATCTGGTTGTTGTAGGATACGCTCCCCGCAAAAGGCCCACCGCTCAGGTGAGAGCGTGCGAGGGTGGCATAAATCAGGTTGGTGTAGATTCCGTAGCCGCCGCGAAGCACCGTCTTCTCTCCGAACGGCTTGTACGCAAACCCGACGCGAGGCTGCGCGTTGAACTTGTTGAATCGCACCAGAGTGGATGGATAGCCTGCCTGTGATGCGGTGACGACCGGGATGTCCTTCGGGAAAAGGTTGTTGACGATCTTCAGCCCCTCGTCCATCACCACCAGCGCGTTCGTTTTCGGATCCCACGAATACAGCGCCCCCAGCGTGTCCGTGTAGGGATGCTGTACTTGCATGCGCACACCATAATTCACCGTCAGGCGGCTGCTCACCTTGAATTGGTCCTGCGCGTAGACTCCCCAGGTGGTTCCCCGCAAGTGGCGGTTCGGATTCGGGAGAGCGAGCGATGTCGTCTGCGGAATGCCTAACAGGAAGTCAGCATAGCCGATCCCCGTATAGTTGCCGTTGAAGTTGTACGTACCGTAGACGTTCGACGCGATGTTGTTGCCGTTGAAACGGTCCCGGACGATATCAGCCCCGAACTTGAGAAAGTGCCGGCCTCGCGTCCAACTGACGTTGTCGATCCACTGGAGCGTCGTCTGCGGATTGTCCTGGTAGTTGTTGGAGTTGGTATCCGGGTTCCAGGCTTGCACACCATTGATGGCGAAGTTGGGACCGGTTTTCACTCCGGTGGTGGGTACACCGATGATGCCGAACTGCCGGATTAGATCCGAGCCGACTACATCGGCCTCGTAGAAGTTCCGATGGTAGGTCGTCCCGAAGCGAAACTCGTTCACCGCTGAAGGTGAGATGGTGTGATTCCACGCGAGTACGGTGCTTTGCCCGCGGCGGAGTTGCTCACGATAGAGGGGGTAAATGCCAGGCACGCGCAACGGCATCCTGCGCCAGCTTACGCGCACGAAGACCTGGTCACTGGATGTGACGTTGTAGTCGCCGCGAACATCGAAATGATCGAAATGCGTGAAGCCCGACTTTCCCGGGTACTGCGCCGTCCAGTTGCTGGTTAGCGCTCCGGGTGCACCGAGATTGGGATCGGGGTAGGCGTACTGTTGGATGCGCTGCGACACCGGGCTGATGCGATTCGCGGGAATCTGATTTCCCGGGAATGGACTACCGGTCGTGGGATCGTTGATCGTCCGCTGGCCGGCGAAGTTGCCCTGCTTCCAAGCGGGCAGAGGATTGCTTTGGAGCAGCGTAGTAGTTACCGACTCCCGTGACGCCTCGTAGGTACCGAAGAAGAAGAGCTTGTTGCGCTTGATCGGACCACCCAGTGAAGTCGCGATGTTGTTGTAGACGCGAAACGGCCGCACGGCGGCGAAGAAGTTGCGCGCGTTGAGCGAGTGGCCGTTATACATCCAATACGCGCTGCCATGGTATTCGTTGGTGCCCGATCTCGTGATCACCTGGACGTTGCCGGCGGCTGTGAATTCAGCAGGCGCGGACGATGTCTCAATCTTCAGCTCCTGAACGGATTCGAGCGATGGCTGCACTGGACTGGCGCCCTGCGGATACGCCATGACCGCAATCCCATCCATTTGCGGAAGAATCCCGACCGAAGAACGCGATCCGCCAATGATCGGCGTGGAACTCGATGGCACCGCCGCAACACCCGTGCTGAGTGTCGCGAATGAGTAGATGCCGCCATCGCCGCGCTGCCGGCCCACCAGAGGTAGCGTCGTCAGCGCCTCATGGCTTACCGTTCCGGAAAGGTCGTGCGACTCGGTCGCGATCACGGGGCTGGTGCCCTGCACTTCGACGAGTGTGGTTGTCGCGCCCACCGCGAGATTGATTTCCAGATTGATGATTTGATTGGCGGTGAGCACCAGGCCGGTCCGTTCATACGTGCTGAAACCTGTCCGGCTCACTCGGACCTTGTACCGGCCGAGATCGAGTGTCGGCACATTGAAAACACCGCTCGTGCTAGTAGTTGTCCGGCGGGTTGCGCCGGTCCCCTCGTTCGTGACGTCCACATCGGCGCCGGGAATCAACGCGGCGTCCGGGTCGGTGACGGTTCCGGTGATCGATCCGAAGGTGCTCTGCGCGAACGCCGTTGGAGCGGAGATGAGGCTGCAAAGCAACCCCAGAGAAACCCATCGTGACATTCGAGACATGGACTCTACCTCACTTGTTGGGTACTTGGGCTTCCAGACCTGGCGAGATTATACCAACGCGGATAGTCGGAAAAGAAAACTTGATAGCATCGTTCGCATGTTCCGCCATATTGCAGCCATCGTTGCCGCGGCAGCGGTCGCGCTCGCACAGGAATCCGCGGGCGGTCCCTCTCTCCCGGCTTTCAAGGTGCTCTACGGGGCGACCGAGTTCCGCGGCGCACACACGATGTTTTCCGCTTACCTGGCGAAACTCCGCGACGAGGAACACGCACGCCGGTCAAAGTTGATCGCGGGCCTTTCCTCGGCGGCCGAAATCCGCCAATATCAGACCGAGACACGGGCGAAACTTCGCACTGCGCTCGGCGGCCTGCCGCAGCGGACCCCGCTCAACGTCCGCGTCACCGGAACGATTGACCGTGAGGGCTACCGGATCGAAAAGGTGATCTACGAAAGCCGCCCGCGCTACTACGTCACCGGCAACGTGTATGTTCCCCGCAACGGTACGGCTCCGTACCCGGCAGTGCTGGCGCCCGTCGGGCATTGGGGGATGGGCAAGACCTTCGAGGAATATCAGCGCTTAGGGATCTATCTTGCCCGGCGCGGCTACGTCGTGCTTGTCTACGACGTAGCCGGGCAAGGCGAGCGACGAGAGTACTTCAACCCAGTGCTCGGCCGCGCACTCATCGATCCCGGTGGGTCGCATTGGTTCGTCACGCTGGAGCACGGCTATGCGGGAGCACAGGCGATCCTGACCGGTGGCAACTACGCCTCCTACCTCGTTTGGGACGGCATCCGCGGACTCGACTATCTTTCCGAGCGTAAAGATGTCGACAAGGAGCGTCTCGCTTGCACGGGAACCTCGGGAGGAGGTCTCCAGACAGAGTTGCTTTCCGCGATTGACGAACGCATCAAAGTCTCGATCCCGGTCTGCTATGGAGGCTGCAATCCCGACAATCCGGCTCGTCCCGGTCTCACCATCGCGGATATCGATGCGCTGATCGCGCCCCGCCCGCTGCTGATGATCGAAGCCACAGGAGATCCTCGCCCGGGCGTGGAAGCCAAACACGAACGCCACCGCGAATTGGAGCACGTGTACAAAGTGTCCGGCGAGGTAGATAAGACGCGCTTCATCATCGTCGATGGCCCGCATGGCTATGTTCCCGACATGCACAAGGCCGCCTACTCGTGGCTCCAGCGCTGGTTTTCCGGCAAGGCCGTGAAAGAAGCGGATCTGAACGAACCCATTACGGCGGTGGAGCCGGCCGAGAACCTGCACGCCACGCCGTCGGGTGAAGTGTCGATGTCGCTAGGCGGAGAGACGGTGGCCTCGCTGAACCAATCCCACGCCGCTCAGCTTGCCTCGAACAGGAAGCCCACAGCGGATCTTAAGGAGGCGATTCGCGCCAGGCTAGCTCTCGGACGTCCGGAGCCCACGCACGCACCCCGCAGTCTGGGCCGCGTCGATCGCGGATCGTACGTGATCGAGAAGATCGTCTACTCGAGCGAGCCCGGCATCTATGTACCCTCCGTATTGCTGCTGCCCAAGAGCGCGGGGGCGCACCCCGCTGTTCTCTTCGTCAACGAAGATGGTAAGGCTGAGCCGGGGTTCGTCGATCGGTATCTAGAGCCTCTGGTGAAAGCTGGGTTCGTCGTCTTCTCGATCGACCCGCGTGGAATGGGAGAAACCGATCCCGAAGCACCGAGGGTGTCGAAACCGGCCGACTACAAGAAATTGGTACACGATGCGGAGTCGGGCTTTTTTCATGATTCGATCCGGGTAGGCAAGACCGTGATCGGAATGCGCGCAATTGACGTAATGGCTGGCGTGGGTTATCTCACCACCAGATCCGAAGTCGATCCAAAACGCATCGCGGCGGCAGGCCACGGAATGGGCGGGCTGATCGTTCTCTTCGCCGCGGCCTTCGACGATCGGATCGGCGCGGTTGCCTCGACCGGAGCGCTCGTTTCATATTCCGCCATAGCCGAGAGCAACCTTTATTCGCACCGTTTCGGGGCGTTCGGTCCTGGGTTCCTTACTACATTCGATCTGCCGGATGTAGCATCGCTGATCGCTCCGCGCCCGCTGTTGATCCACAACGCCGTGGACGCGCTGCATCGCGTGCTCGATCCCGAGGCGGTGAAGCAGGCGTATCGCGTCGCGGCGAGCGCGTACCGAACGGCTGGGCAAGCGGATCGATTTCAGGTCCAGCATGAGACAACGGCGGACGGAATATCACGGAGATACCAGGCAGTGTTCTGGCGCCACGACTGATGTGCCGGAGCGGTAGCGGCGATACCGCCCATCCTTCATCGACGTTCTACGGCAGAGCAATTTTTTTGCTCAGCACAGCAGCGCGCGCATGATATTTGTCAGACACTCTCAGGCGCCGACCAATGTTGACGATACTGCCGGCGAATCAGCTGGTCGGCATCCGGATCGGCGGGAATTCTTTCCGATTTGGCATCGAACCGGATCGTGCGGCCGGTGCGCGCAACGATGTTCCCCAAATGCGCGAGTGAAGTCGCCCAGTGGCCTTCTTCGATATCGGCGCGCGGCTTTTGGCGGCTCCGAACGCAGTCGAGGAAATTGCGGGCATGCGGCGTATCGATTGAAGACGCACCATGCTCTTCGGTATGGATCACGGCACCCTTCTCATCGACTACCCTGAAGCTCCAGTTGTGGCCACGAAACCTTCCGAACTGCACCACAGCCTTGTCGCCGTACACCGCGACGCCGTTATCGCAGCCCTCCAACCCGTAGGGATTCCAGAGGCGCTGCTCGTAGGACAGCAATTTGTTCTTGTAATGGTAGGTAATGTTCATCGTGTCCGGCGTCTGTTGATCGTCGTCGAAATAGATCTTCTGACCCATCCCCGAGATTTGTTCGGGAAGCTCGACGCCTAGCGCACGGCGAGCGATATCAAGTTCATGCACCCCATCGTTCCCAATATCTCCGCAGCCATAGTGCCAGTGCCAGTTGACCGTACCGTGAAACCGGTTTCTATTGAAAGGAAGCTTGGGAAGCGGGCCAGTCCAAATCTCGTAGTCGATGCCCTGCGGCACGGGTTCGTCTTCCTTGTGTCCGATGTTGTTTCGGAGCTGTACATTCCAGACCTTGGCCATCAAAACGCGGCCGAGATTGCCTGATTCAACATAGTTGTGAAAGGCTTGTGTCACGGGCAAACTTGGCAACTGAGTGCCCACTTGGACAATCCGCCGGTTTCGTCGTGCGGCTTCCACCATGAGACGCCCTTCGCGGATGTTGTGTGAAATGGGCTTCTCGACATAAACGTCCTTGCCTGCATTGCAGGCGAGGATCGTGCCTGGCGCGTGCCAGTGTATGGGCGTACCCATCACAATGGCATCAACCGATTTGTCATCGAGACAGCGGCGTAAGTCCGCTACCAAGGGTGGCCGTTTCCTGCCGGAGTCTGCAATGATCTTATAGGCTCCTTCTACTACGTTCTGGTCAACATCGCAGACATACGCCACACTGACATCCGCCTGTTCGCAAAAAGCTTTAGTGAGGCTACGGCCACGGCCACGAACCCCCATTATCGCCACGGTGATCTTGTCGGATGCGGCTACTGCGCGCCGCGCCGTCTGCAGCGCGCCAAAGGCAGAAGGAAGGAAATATCGGCGATTCATCACGGCAACTCCGACTCTAGCTGATGGTTGCGCTCTCGCAAAGGGAAGCTCACACGATCCCGGCTCTTCTGCGCTTGATAGACGCCGTGGATCATCTCGATGGTCCAGCGTCCGTCATCCTCATTACAGCTCGGCTTGCTATCGCGCTCAATGGCGCGCACCAGATCGGCAACCATCAGTGCGTTTGCAATCTCATGGTCGTCGGTAATGCCTAAGCCAGCCATGTCCGGTTTCGCGTCGACCCGCTCCCATCGATTCCGTTCATCCGGTAACCAGGCAGGGGAGCGAAGCAAGTACAACCCGCCGCCCGGGTAGATTGCATTCGGAAGGAACAACACGCCCTTGCTGCCATACAACCATGTTCCGAAGCGTAGCGGATCCGTCTGATCCGCGGCGCGGGAGGCAAAGTATCCGTGTACACCATTGCCAAACGCAAACATCGCCGCGATTTGATTTCCCGCAACCGGGCCAAGGGGCTCGGTCGGCTTCGTCACGTGCTTCGCCGCTAACTCCTCGCCATTGGCAGTGACATGGGCCACGACCCACTTCGGGTCGCCCAGGAAGTACCGCAGCATGTCGAAGAGATGAGAACCGAGCACCATCATGTCCTCGCCGCCGGAGCGCTTGTCCTCTTTCCCTCGAACGCGCACCTCCTGTATCGTGCCGATCTCTCCCGCATCGATCATTGCCTTGGCCCGTTGTGTGTAGGGCGCTGTGCGCATCTGATGGGCAATCTGAAGCTTCACCTTGTTTTTTCGAACGGCTTGCACGATGCGATCGGCCTCCGCCGGCGTTCTGGCGAAGGGCTTCTCCGTGTAGATGTGCGCCCCTGCCTCAGCGGATGCGGTAACCATCTCCTCCCGTTGATCCAACCAGCGCGGTCCGATCCCTACCAAGTCCGGCTTCTCGACGCGAAGCATCTCTCGATAGTCTGCATAGCCGCGCTTGGCACGCGTTCGAGTGAGTGCATTGGCACGGCCCGACGCATCAGGGTCGGCGACCGCTACCACCTCCATCTGATTGAACGCGGTCCAAACGGTGTCAATTCCGTGGCCGTAGTTGCCGTGGCCGGTGTGGCCAATCACCGCGACACGGTATTTCTTAGCAGGCGCTGCTAACGCGGCCGTCACGCTGAGCATCGAGGAGACGAAGGATCGCCGGTTCGTCATGGACATAAAGGTTCACCCAGTGACCGCAATTGAAAGCCGGAATGAGCATACCACTCCCCATAT
>DASRHX010001075.1:0-13471 GCA_035650295.1 Bryobacteraceae bacterium
CCTGGGATCGCATTCCGTGTGGCGCATTTCGCCTGGTGAAGAGATGCCGGTGCGGATTGCCGGGACAGGAGTGGCAGGCTTTAGTGGCGATGACGGGCCGGCAATTGACGCTCAACTCTCTTCGCCGACGCGGCTCGCACTCGACGTGGACGGCAATCTGTTTATCGCTGACTCCGGCAACAATCGCATCCGCCGGATCGATTCCACGACGGGAGTCATTCACACGTTCGCGGGGAATGGCGAAGCCGCGTGGGGAGGCGATGAAGGCCCAGCGGCGGCGGCCGGAATCGCCGCTCCCGAAGGGATCGCCCTCGACCGGAGTGGCAAGCTTTACGTTTCAGATACTAAGAATGGCTGCGTGCGCCAGATAGATCTGGCGACGAACGTCATTCGAACCGTGGTCTTCGAGTTACGCGCGCCAGCCGGTTTGGCGATCGCCCCCGATGGATCGCTTTACATTGCCGACGCTGGCCGCCACCAGGTACTCCGCTACAGTCACACCGAACTTACCGTTACGGAGGTAGCCGGCCAGCGTGATACGCCGGGTCCAGCCGAGTTGGAATCTCCCGCCGAATTGGCACGCTTCACTGCGCCCTCGTCGGTCGCAATCACCGGAGACGGCCAAATCTACATCGCCGACACTGGGAATCATGCAATCCGCCTGTTCGACCCGTCAAAACGCATCGTGACCAAGGTGGCGGGGGTGGCTTCATCGACCGTGGTTAGATGATCATGTTGGCCCTCGGGTACGAATTGGGCGTGCGAACGTGGACGTGGCGAGAATAGGACCGTGCGGATCGGAGAACTGATGGAGGGTCGATGTATGAGAGGTAATCCCTCCAGGCTGGCCGGCTTCATCGCACTTTGTCTTGTCATGGCCGCATTGGCAAAGGCTCAAGAGATGCAACCCGTCTTCGCCACATATGTTGAAGAGCGGGATGCTGATTTTGGCGCGGCAGTGCAAGCAGACTTCCCTCATTCCTTCGCGGGCGTGGCGACGTCGACCTGGTCCTTATCGTCGATGGCCGGCTCTCGAACGCCGTGACGTTGCGCATTCGCTGACGTAACCAATGGCAGACGAGGGCTATGCACACGCGCCCCCATCGCAGGGGGAGCAACCTGTGTTTCCTTTCTAAGGCGTTTCCCTTGGCCATGTCTCGGAGAGTTTGCCTAAGCTACTTAGAACCGTAGTATCCAAACCTGAATACTAATAGGGCTTTCGCCGCCTAGTAATGCTTGTAGACTTTCCCTAACATAGCGAGTGAGGGAAAACGGCCTTGTCGAATCGGTGCCTGCATTGCGGTGACAAATTGCCCCTGTTTCGGAAAGTAACAGGTGGTGAGTTCTGCAGCGAGGAACACCGCCGTGCCTATGCCCATGAGCAGTCGAACCTGGCACTGTCGCGTCTGATCGACGAGCAACAGTCCGTGCAAGCGGGCAAAAAACCACGGCGGCGCGGCATTGCGTTGCCTCTGCCGAGAACGGCCAACGGGAACGGCAACGGATCGCACGGAAAGACGGCAGCCCAAGGCGGACCCGATCCGGCCTTCTGCCAGTGGTTATACACGACGAACGTGCGGATCCAAAACGCCCGGTTGGGGTTGCGGGCGGGCGAAACATTTCTCGCCGGAATGGGCCATTTGGCGATGCCTATCGCCAACTGGCGAATCCTTCGGAAGCGATTGATCTTCGCGGAGCGAGTCGAGTGGGCCGAGTATATCCAGGCCCGGGGGATGGCAGGAGCGTGCGCCGAGGGAGAAGGTACCTGCGACTCTACGGCCCTGGGCATGAGCATACGCAAGCCTGGATCCTTCCTATTACCGGTTTGGGATGAGCCGGCTGCGCGGATCGAGGTTGCCGCCGAGTTGGAGCCGATCGCTCTGGGAACGTTCGTCAAGTTGCCGAAGGAAGCGAAGATGCGCGATTGGATCGCGCCGATGCGTTCGTCGTTACCCAAGCCGTGGGCGATCACGGCGGCCCTCGCGTTGCCGTCGCATGGTGAAGCGCGCATAAGCCACGGCATGAAAGTGGAGTTGGTGTCGACGCAAATGGCTCCGCTGATCACGAACAGCCGGCTGCTGGGCAAGGCGCTTCCGAGCCAGGCGGGATATTGCCCAATCGCGGCGGAACATCGGCCCTGGGAGGGCTCGCAACAGATTCCGAAACCGGCTACGTGGACGTCGCGCGACGGGGCCAAGTCGAACTCCTTTAGTTCGCTTTCCGTGCTTGCGGCGCTCGGACCGGTGGCGCTCAAGGATCTGCTCGAAGGCGACCAGCTGGTAAGCAGCAGCCCGGTGTATCCGAAGGTGCCGGGTGATTTCAATGGACTGGGGCTTCGGCGGGCAGCACGGGTGGCGATCGCCCTGCCCTACACCAATGCCGGGCAGCGACCGGTGCAGGCACAGGTGAAGGGCATCTTCCCGTTACCTTTCCTGGTGCCGCCGTTGTCGCCGAGCATCGGCTCGGCGCGATTCCGGGCTCCGCTGCAACAAGTGAAGCAGTTGACGCTGGCGCCCCGGCGCGGCGTCGAAAGCTACAAGGTGTCGGCGACGGCCGCGGACGCGATCCCAACGCAACTGATGGAATCGCAACGCCCGATCGCCCATTTGCGGCCCGTGCTGGACTGGCTGCCTTCCTTCGGCCGCCCTGTGGCACCGGGTTTGGAAGTGCGGGCTCAGGGCGCGGAGGCAACCAACGGCGCCCCCGCCCGCGGCTTGACTGAATTAGTGATGACGCAGACGCCAGCGCTGGCGACGTCTATATCGTCCCTGCAACAGCCTAGCATGCAGATGGGGCCGACGAAGTTGTTCCGGCTGAGCATGGAACGCGTGGAAATGCGCAACGTGAAGTCACGGCCGAAGGCGAACACGGACACGCATTCGCCGGTGCGCGAAGTGATCAAGCCGAAGACAAAGCTGGTTCCGCGTACGTCGTCGCTTCCCGATGCGTTAGAACTCCAGCAAAACGTGCCTGTTTGGCGTCAAGCGGCAGCGGCGGCAGGTCAGGTTTGGCAACGGATACCGGCGGTTCCGAAATGGGGAGGCCTGACCGTGGCGGCGCTCGTCCTGGCTGTGGGGATAGGCACGCGCGGGTCGTATACGGCGGAGGCGACCTCGCCGACGCGAGCGCAGATCGAATCGATGCCGGGCCAAAGCAACGAAGGTGGCCTCGCCGGACTGCAGAAGACGATCATGAACCGTGCGGCCGTGGCGCTGACCGACGATTTCCGGGCCGGCCTTGCGGATTGGGAAGGACAGGGCGACTGGGCGCGGTCATGGTCCTACGATTCGGCGGGATTTGTCCGCACCGGATCGCTTGCGGTGTACACGCCATCGCTGCATCTGACCGACTACCGGCTGGAGTTTCTCGGCCAGATCGAACAGCGCAGCATGTCGTGGGTGGTTCGGGCAAAAGATTTGCGGAATTTTTATGCGGTGAAGCTGACGTTGCGGGACGACGGACCGGTTCCGTCGGCGTATGTCCAACGTTATGCAGTGGTTGACGGCAAACCGTCGGAGATTGTACAGAAGCGGCTGCCGATGCAGGTGACCCAGGACACCCTGTATCGGGTGTTAATGGAAGTAAGACAAGAAAATTATGTCCTAACGGTTCAGGGGCAAATTGTCGATTCATGGAGTGAGCCTCGGCTGAAGTCTGGCGGCGTCGGATTCTTCAGCGCAAAGGGAGAACTGGCGCGGCTGCGCTGGGTGGGTGTCTGGCATCAATATGACACCCTTGGCAGGCTGTGTGCTTTTTTGGCGCCCTATGGCATTTCGGATCGAGAGAGGAGTGGAGGGCAATGAACCCTAAGAAAAAACAACCGGAAACCAAGCCGGTGTTTAACGAACGGGCAGGTGCGACCAGCGCGCTCGGACGCGCGGTGGCACTCCATTTGGAAGGTAAGCTGAAAGAGGCGTTGAAAGAGCTGGACGGCGCCATCGAACGGGGAGAGAGTTCGGCCGAAGTGCACTCGGCACGCGGCCACATTCAATTCGAATTGGAGCAGTTCGAGGACGCGGCCACGAGCTATCAAAAGCTGATCGAGCTGAGTCCAAGGCATCCGTCGGCGACCTTCAACCTAGCCGTGTGCCTGGAGAAGCTGGGCCGCTGGGGCCAGGCCTGCGAACAGTTCCAAAAGGCTTTTGAAAGCGATGGCAAGCGTTTGGACGCGCTGGTGGGCTGGGGCGTATGTTTGCTTCACCTGGATCGGCCGCAGAACGCGCTGGACGCCTTCGAGCGGTGCCTGGAGCAGGAGCCGGCGCAGGAAACAGCCCTGTTTGGCAAGGCAGTGGCACTGCAGCTGACCGGCCGGGCCGACGAAGCAGCCGATGTCTATAGGTCGGGGCTGGAGCGGAATCCCAACTCGGAAGACGCGCTGGTAAACCTGATCAGTATCGGTATCGCCCGCAAGGATCTGGATATGATCCGCGAGTATAGCGAGCGCCTGCTGACGCTGCGCCCGTACTCACAAGCGGCCATTGAAGGTCTGGCGACGGTGGCATTTTCGAGTGGCGATTTCGACGCGGCGGCGAAGTTCTGCGCCAAGCTGGTCGAATTCACGCCAGAGAACTACGAACGTTGGTTCAACCTGGGGGTCGCCTATCAGCGGACCAACCGGTTGGAGCAGGCGGCCAAGGCCTATACCGAAGCGGTGAAGTACCGCTCCGACGCCAAGAACGCCTTTGTCAACCTCGGTGTCGTGCTGCACGAGCTGGGCGACTTCAAGGGAGCCCGCGACTCCTACGAGCGTGCGCTGAAGATTTCGCCGGACATTCCGGCCGTGCTTTACAATCTGGCGCTCCTGCACGAACAGCAGGATTCCAGCTACGAGGCCGAGAAGCTTTACGAGCGGGTACTGCAGGCCAATCCCGATTGGGAAGACGCCTGGTTCCGGCTGGGCTATCTGCGGCTCCAGCGCTCGGAGTTCCGCGGCAGCATCGAAGCGTTTGAAAACTGCCTCCGCAAGCGGAATCCGTGGCCGGAAGCGCAGGTAAATCTGGGTCTCGCCTATTGGAAAATGGGCGACCGCGATTCGGCGGGCATCACCTTCCAGGGCGCGCTCGAAGCCGACCCGCAATCGGTGGACGCATTGCGCGGTCTGGCCGCGCTGGCTATCGAACGTGAAGACTTCGAAGTCGCGCTGGACTGCCAGGCCAAGCTGATCGATCGTGGAGAGCGCTCACCAGAGCTGTTCTACAACACCGGCCTGCTGCTGCAGAAGTCCGGCCAGTTGGACGACGCGATCCGGCTGTACCGCGAAGCGCTGGCTGAAAAGCCGGACTTCCCGGAAGCACTGTTAAATTTGGGCCACGCGTTGAAGGCGCAGGGCCACGCCGAAGAGGCGCGGTTGTACTGGTCCCAGGCGTTGGCTTCGAAACCCGAGCTAGCCGCCGGGTATTTCGAAGTCGGGCAATAAAAGGTCTACCTCCTACGAGAGCTACGGCGCGCACCTTCGGGGGCGCGCCCTTTTTTTGCCCTGGCCGGGCGCCTCGCGTGCCCCAGGCGCGAGCAGCTAACGCAGGTGTTTGTAGATGAGATCGAGCAACTCGCCATACATCGCCTCCTGCGTTTGCTTGGTCCCGTCTTGCAGGGCATGCGTAGCGCAATGGCGCAAGTGGTTGCGCATGAGCTCGCGGGCAACGCCGCGCAGGGCCTCCTGGACAGATGCAACCTGGACAATGATGTCGGCGCAGTAGCGGTCCTCTTCCACCATGCGGGCGATGCCGCGCACCTGGCCTTCGATTCGGCTCAGCCGTTTCAGATTGGCCGACTTGACGGACGGCTCGACGGCGTGGGCTTTGCGGGCGGGCTGTGCTTTCGGTTGGGACTTCGTTTTCTTCATTGCCATGTGGGTTCCTTTTAGGAAAGCTGGGCGCGGCGCAGGCGCAGACTGTTAGTGATGACGCTCACCGAGCTCAGGGCCATGGCTGCGCTGGCCATGACCGGCGTGAGCAGAATGCCAAAGAGCGGGTACAGCACACCCGCGGCGACGGGGATGCCGATGACGTTATATAGAAACGCCCAGTACAGGTTCTGGCGCATGACACCCATGGTGAGCCGTGAAAGGCGGATGGCTTGAGGGATGCCGTTGAGGTCGCCCCGCATGAGCGTGACGTCGGCTGCATCGAATGAAACGTCCGAACCGGAGGCCATCGCGAAGCCGACGCCCGCTTGCGCGAGGGCTGGGGCATCGTTGACGCCGTCGCCGGCCATGGCAACGATACGGCCTTCGCTTTGTAACTTGCGGACGGCTTCAATTTTGCCTTCCGGTGAAGCGCCCGCGATGACTTGATCCAGTCCGACCTGCGCGGCGATGGCATTGGCGGTGCGAGGATGGTCCCCGGTCAGCATGAGCACGCGGAGGTTCATCCGCTTGAGTGCGGCGATGGCGGCGGGCGAAGTTGGCTTGGCGGGATCGGCGATGGCGAGCGCACCCGAGAGCTTGCCGTCGACCGCGACGAAGATGGGCGTCTTTCCCACCCCGGTCCAGGCGTCGATCGGAATGCCGGATGTGTTCGGAGCGACGCCGCGCGCGATCATGAGGGCTTCGTTGCCGGCTGCGATATCGAGGCCTTCGACGACGCCCCACGCGCCCAGTCCACCGCGCGATTCGAATGAAGTGGCTTGCGTGAGTGCGAGGCCGCGCGATTGGGCGTGAGCCACGATTGCTTCGGCGAGCGGATGTTCGCTTGAACGTTCGAGCGATGCGAGCAGGCGAAGAGCCGTGTCATCGAGGGTCGAATCGGTGACGGAGGGGCGTCCTTCGGTGATGGTGCCCGTTTTATCGAGGACGATGGTGTCGAGCTGTTCGAGGCGTTGCAGCGCTTCGCCGCCTTTGATCAGAATGCCGGCCGTGGCCGCGCGTCCGGTGGCAACCATGACGGCGGTAGGCACGGCGAGTCCCATGGCGCAAGGGCAGGCGATGATGAGCACGGTGACGGCAGCGGCGAGAGCGCGGCCCAAGGCCGGCTCGGCAGGGAAGGCCATCCAAGCGACAAAGGTGAGAAAGGCGATTAAAACAACAACGGGCACGAAGATACGGCTGACACGATCGGCCAAATCCTGGATGGGCGCGCGCGAGGATTGCGCGTCGCGCAGAAGACGGACGATCTGCGAAAGGCGCGAGGCAGCGCCGAGCGTGGTTGCCTGGATGCGGAGTGCGCCGCTCGTGTTCATGGTTCCACCGGTGACAAGCGAATGAGCAGACTTTTCCACCGGCAGACTTTCGCCAGTGAGCATCGATTCGTCGACGCTGCTCGAACCAGAGAGAACCACGCCATCGGCGGGGATGCGTTCGCCGGGGCGGACAAGAATCTCATCGCCGGTGGCGAGCGCTTCGACAGGGATGTCGACTTCCCTGCCCTCCCGAAGCACGCGCGCGGTTTTGGGTTGAAGCTGGCCGAGGCCGCGCAGGGCGGCGGCGGTTTGGCGCTTGGCGCGGGATTCGAGCAGGTTGCCGATGAGGACAAGGGCGATGATGAAGAGCACGGCTTCGTAGTAGTGGCCGTGGCCGAGCCCATGCGCGTGGAACCATTCGGGAGCGAGCGTCGAGGCGGCCGAGTAGAGGAACGCCGAGCCGGTACCAAGCGCGATCAGCGTGTTCATGTCCGAGGCGCCGTGACGGAGCGCGGACCAGGCTTTGACGTAAAAGCGGCGGCCCGCCCAGGACATGATGAAGAGGGTGAGAGAGAGGAGGAGGTAGCCCGCATTGAGCGAGAGGAGGTCGCTCGCCATGGCGAAAGCGCCCACGGCGAGGCTCACGGCTGCTCTGATGCGCAGCGCGTTGTATTCGGCGGCGAGGTATTGGTCGAGGTTCTCCTGTTCGGCGATGACGGAGGTGGCGGTCTGCGGGAGTTCTGCTCCATAGCCGGTGGAACGCACCGCTTCCACGAGCGCTTCAGGCGAGGCCTCACCTGGGCGGTAGGCGACGGTTGCGTTGTGGAGGAGCAAGTTGACCGTAGCGGCTTCGACACCGGGCTGTTCTTCGAGCGTTTTCTGCACGAAGGACTGGCAGGCGGCGCAGGTCATGCCGGTGACAGGGAACGTCACGCGGGTGGCGCCGGCATTTTGAGCGGCGGGCATGTCAGGACTCCGGTGTGGCGGTGAAGCCGATCTTGTTGATGGCCTGAGCGATGGTGACGGGAGAGGCCTTAGCGGGATCGAAGGCAACCGCGGCGCTGCCGACTTGAACATTCTTGACCTCGACACCGGGGACTTGAGAGAGCACGGCGGTGACGCGTCGGACGCAAGCGTCGCAGTGCATGCCGTCGATTTTGAGGGTGAGGGAATTGGGCATTCGTACTCCTTCCACCTCTAGGATATATACCCCCTACCCCTATGTCAACTGATAGGGGGAGGGGGTATGTTGGAAGCAAGCGAAGAGCGAAAGAGCTCGCGCAAACGCCGTGCGATGAGACACACTATGTAGTCAGCTTCCATGTCCAACAACATGAGCGCGAGAGCCGCAACGCTGGTGGAGCATATCGATCGGTACAGCTCGCCTTCCTTAGCTAACGGTTCGGGAATTTTCCTGGCCGCATCCTCGTCTGGCAGGTCCACGGCGCCGTTCTTCAGCGGGTATCTTGCCGCACCTCGTCGCGGGGCGGACCTTATCCTTACCCTCGTCCACGTCGTACAAACGCGCTTCTACACGCCACCGGGAATGGTGCAGCGGCTCATCCTGCAACGCGACCCGGTGATCACATGCGGTAGCGGAATGCTGCGGCTCGAAGGCTTCTCCGCTTGTTGCGGTGTCTATGCGCGGGTGGACTTCCACGGTCGAGCCTTCGACACGGACCGTCTGGAGCCCGGCACTTCGAACGTAGACTTCAACCCGCCGATGCGCGCCGCGATGGCGCGGCTGAGGGACGACGAACGAGCGCGCGTGGAAGTGAGCGCGGCCGGCTTCACGTTGGCCTCCGAATTATCCGGAGATGCATTTGAGCGCCGAGTGGAGTTGCCTGTGCGGTGGGTGAAAGGCTTCGTGGAGGTGCAGGCGCATCAAGCACGCATGGACCGGCGGTTTCAGATTTCGGGCGCAATGGCGCAGCGCTTTCTCCGCGATCTTCCGCGCCAAGGAACAAGTGGACCGGTGTGGCTGACTCCGCACGGCAACTCGCTGCGGTTCAGCCATACGGCAACCGCTGGAGGCGTTCAGGCCGGAGGCATCGAACGCTTGCGGACGCTCGCCGGGGTGGCGCGTCACGCGACAGTGATCGAGGCGTACGCCGGCAACGATGGAGCGACCGCATGGCGGTTGGAAACACCCGATGCCCGGCTATTTCTCGTACTGAGCCCGGAGGCATCGCGCGGCTTCTCGGGGGAAGGCCAGGTGCTGGCAGATCTGGCAGGAGGTTCGCGAGTGACGTCGCAGTTGCGAGGACTCTTACGATGGCAATCGAACCTTGCGCCCCATGCGCTCGCTGAGGAGCTGCAAGCAAGCGAAGGAGAGGTGGCGACAGCGCTGGCGGAGCTAGGTACGTCGGGGCTCGTCGGCTATGATCTCGCGGAGGGCGCTTACTTCCATCGCGAGTTGCCGTTCGATGTTTCGAGCGTCGTGCGGCTACACCCTCGGCTGGCCGAAGCGCGCGAATTGGCCGGTGATGGCGCCGTGGAGTTGGATGCCGAAGGCGCGTGGGTCCGAGGGCGCAGTGGCGATTACCGCGTGCGGCGCGATATGAGCGGCGAATGGCGTTGCTCATGTCCGTGGACGGGGCGGCATGGCGCCTCACGTGGGCCTTGCAAGCATATCCTAGCGGCGCGAATCGTGGCGGGCCAAGGCGATGGTGATGACGACCGCGGCTGATTTGCTTGCGTCGATCGAGACGGCGGACGCAGCGGAGTGCGTGCGGCTACTGGATGGGCTCGACGAAAGGGCACGGCGAGAGCTGCATACGGCCGTGGCGCGCCAAATCGAGGATCTCGACAAGCTTCTAGAAGACTATTCGAGTCCGTCCAGGCGGCGGACCTACGAGTTGTATGCGGTGGCGCGCGTGGCACTGCTCGGAACAGCAACGCTGGGGGAACTAAAGAAGTCCAGTATGTGGACGCTTCTGAACACTCAGGAAGCAGCGGCCAGAGTTCTGGCGGACCGCCATCCAGACTGGCTGGCCAATTGGGTGGAGTTCGAGCTTGCGCGGAACGTCGGTAATTGGGGCATCGTGCGGGCGCTGGTTCGCGGGGGCGCGATGCCGCGGCCCTCGACCGAGTTATACGTGCTCGGCATGATCGCCGCACCGGCTCGAAGCATTCCGCCGCGCGAATTGCTTCAACAGGATCCCGCACTGTTTCAGGAAGAGTTGTGGCGGTTGTTCGAGCATGAGGGGTCAGGCGAGCTGAGCTTGGCCGCGTATGACAAATACGTGCAGCCTTCGCACAGTTGGTCCAACGCGTTTCGTGAGATGGTGGCGGACGGCACGATCGGCCGCGGGCGCGTGCTCGGCGCGACGCTCGACGCTCTGCAGCGGGATTTCGCGCCGTTTCGCGCGGGATGGTTCAGCCGGTTGCACGAAGCGCTGAAGCCCACCAAAGCCGAGCGCGCGGAGCTCTGCGAGCGCTACCTGGACTTGTTGAGCAGCCGGTTCCCGGCAACAGTATCATTCGCCATGAAGGCGCTCACGGAAGTACACAAGTCGGGCGCGCTGAACGTAGTGGCCGCGGCGAGCCGCCTTGCACCGGCATTTGAGGCACGCGATAAGGGCACGGTGGAACGCGCGCTTGCGCTCGCCAGTAAAGCCGCGCGAGGAAGCGATGCCGATACGAAAGCCAAGCTTGCTTCACTGGCGGCACGCGCCTTAGGACACGAATCGCCCGACGTTCAGAACGCCGCGCTCGAATTGGTGGGCGGCGATGCCACACTCCTCGAACCATACCTCGCCGTGCTCGCGCCATCGGTGCGTGCGAGTTTAGGAGCGGGGAGTCTGATAGCTGGGCCGGATACACATGCTCGAGTCGCCGAGAGCCAGAATGCCGTAGTCCCCGTCGGCAGTTTGGTGGAACTTGTCGAGAGGTTTTCCGCAGTGTTAGAAAGTCAGGGGCCGCCGATCCAGATCGAGAGTGTGATCGACGGAGTGGCGCGCATTGGAATTCCGGCGGCGGGTTCCCGTGAGTTCGAGCGCGTCACGGCGGCGTTGGCGAAGCGTGCCGAGGCGTTGCGCTCCCGTCCAGCCCGTCCAGGTTCACCCGAACCGCGCGCGGCATTGGCTATGCTTGCGGTCGCATGGACGCGCGGAGTACGAATCGCGCCGCCAACGAAGGAAGAGAGCCTTGCCGATTTTCTGACTTGGCGCTTATGGTGTGTCTCCGAGCAGGCTGCGCAGCGGATCGAACAACCCTTACTGAGCTTGCCGACGACGCCGGACGGGCGCATTGAGCCAGGTGAATTCGAACGCCGCCTCGGATCCCTCACAGCTCGCCAACGAAGAGCAGCTGAGACAGATCGAGAGTCACTCTTCCATCTCGACTTTCTCCTCGCGAGGCTGCGCGCGAACGGCTGGGACCGAACGGCGAACATGCGAGTTGACTGGAAAAAACGAAGCTGGGTGGTACAGGGACAAACCTACTCGCATTGCGAGCCACTCCTCAAAACCGAAGGGTTGCCGGAGCCGAGCCGGTTCGATCCGGCCGGGCTTACGACGGCCAAATTCGGCGCTTCACTCGAAATGAAGCGATGGTGCGCGACCGTCAGTCCACACTGGTGCGAGGGCTGGTTCGCCGCGGGCTGCCGCGATCTGGGATACAACATCGACTGGCACTCGGCAGACTGGTCGACGCGCGCGTACCTGGAACCGCTGGTCAACCATCACACGCCGATCGGTCCGATGGGCGCGCTGCTCTTGGCGCTTGGACTTGGGGCAAGGGAAACCGGCGAGAGCGGCCTGGCCACCGACGCGCTGATTGCGGCAACATCGGACTCGCGGCTCGGCGCAGTGGAGCTGGGGAACGCCCTGGTAGAAGCCGCGTCATCGGGCGCAATCAAGTTTGGCCGTTGGGCGAAACGACTGCAACAGGCCTCGCAGGCGGGCGCCCAGCAAGCCTCGACGATCTTCCTGGCCATCGAGGCACTGATGGAATCGGGTCGGCATGTGGACAGCGGCGACTTCGGGCGGCTGGTGGAACTCGAACTCGAGCTGGCGCACCAGACTGGCCTACGAATCATTCGGAGCGGTGCTCGTAACCGGATTCGCGCCCTGAGCGGCAGCAGCAAGACTGGACGCGCAGCCGCCGCACTTCTCAAATTGCCGGAGTAGACCTGCGCATACACTATGTAGTCAGCGTCCATGTCCTCCATCAAGCGTGTTGCCATCATCGATTCCCACACGGGCGGCGAGCCTACGCGAGTTGTGCTTGATGGAGGACCCGATCTTGGTTCGGGAAGCATGTCCGACCGCCTGGCCCTATTCCGCGCGGAGCACGATCCTTTTCGATCCGCCGTGGTGAACGAGCCCCGGGGGAATGACGTGATGGTGGGCGCGCTGCTTTGCAAGCCCGTGAATCCCGACGCGGCAGCGGGCGTCCTCTTCTTCAACAATGTCGGTTATCTCGGCATGTGCGGACACGGGACAATCGGCTTGGTGGCGACACTTGCCCACCTGGGAAAAATTGCTCGAGGCGAGCATCTGATCGAAACGCCGGTGGGAGACATCACGGCGACGCTTCACGGAAACGGCAATGTTTCGATCCGCAACGTGCCTAGCTTTCGCACACAAGCCGAAGTTTCCGTGCATGTGGACGGCTACGGTCCCGTGATTGGCGACGTGGCGTACGGAGGGAACTGGTTCTTCCTTGTTTCCGGGCATAGCGAGGAGCTGTCGCTCGCCAACGTAGAGCACCTGACGGAATTCACCTGGCGCATCCGGCAGGCGCTTGTGCGGCACGGGGTGACGGGACCCGATGGCGCCGAGATCGATCACATCGAGTTAATCGGGCTTCCCTCGACAGACAGAGCCGACGCGCGAAACTTCGTGTTGTGTCCAGGCAGGGCCTATGATCGCTCCCCGTGCGGAACGGGGACCAGCGCAAAGCTCGCCTGCCTTGCCGCCGATGGCGTGTTGAAGGAAGGAGCATTGTGGAAGCAGGAGTCGATTACCGGGAGCATTTTTGAGGGATCGTACGCACATGCGGCCCCCGTGGCCGGATTCGACGCCGTCATACCGACCATTAAAGGCTCGGCGTTCGTGAACGCCGAAGCAACATTGATTCTCGATCCCAATGATCCCTTTTGCTACGGTATTCGCTCATGAGCGCAGGCGGTCCCGATGTCATCATTATCGGCGCGGGAATCGTGGGAGCGGCGCTGGCCGACCGCCTAAGCGCGGAACGGCTGCGCGTAACGGTATTGGAAGCATCGCACGTGGGCGGTGGAGCAACTGCGGCGGGGATGGGCCACATCGTCGTGATGGACGATTCGGACGCGCAGTTTGCACTGACCTCACTGTCGCGCCGCCTGTGGATGGAGTACGCGGACAAGTTG
>DASRHX010001076.1:0-10164 GCA_035650295.1 Bryobacteraceae bacterium
GATGCCATGCCGGTTAGCGTCACCGTCGAACCCTTGACCGTAAAGTCCACCTCGTCGAACACTCCGTAGTTGCCCAGCCGCACGATTTCCTTCACCACTCGCTCGGCAATCTTCATCGCCGTTCGGTCGTCCTGAGCCAACGCCACGGCAGTCAGCAGCGCCATTCCCAATACGCAAACAGCTTTCATCGAACACCTCGCTGCCCTCAGTATCGCGCTGGAATGCTCCGATCTTCCCGCCTTAATCAAAATCCTTCGCCTCGCCACGCTTCGCCATCTCAATCCCCGGCTCGATTTGCTTCACCAACCCGCTCAGCACCGCCCCAGGACCCACTTCATATCCGCCCGTCACGCCCTCGGCCGCCAGCAGCCGCAGCACCGCCACCCATTGAACCGGATTCGGAATCTGCTCGACCAATCCTCGTCGCACATCCTCCGCGGACCGCACCGCTCGCGCCTGCCAGTTGTTCACCAACGGCACGTCCAAATCGCGAAATTCCACTGCCTCCAACTCCGCACGCATCCTCTCCTGCGCCGGCTTCATCAGCGCGCAATGAAACGGCGCGCTCACCGGCAACGGCACCGCCCTTTTCGCTCCCGCCGCTTTCGCCAACTCCATCGCTCGCCCCACCGCTCCCGCATGACCCGCAATCACCACCTGGTCCGGCGAATTAATGTTCGCCGCGCTGACCACCTCGCCTTGCGCCGCCTCCGCTAAAATTCCATCGAGCGCGCCCTCAGGCAGCTTCAATAACGCCGCCATGGCTCCCACTCCCTGCGGCACGGCTTCCTGCATAAACTGGCCGCGCTTTCGCACCAGATGCACCGCATCTCCAAACGCCAAACCGCCTGCTGCCACCACCGCCGAGTACTCGCCCAAACTATGCCCGGCCACGAAATCGGCCCTGCCGCCCTTGGCGCGTATCACCGCCCACGCCGCTACGCTCGCCGTGAGAATCGCCGGCTGCGTGTTCTCGGTCTTTTTCAAATCCTCATCCGGCCCCTCAAAACACAACTTCGATAGCGCAACCCCCAGCGCCTCATCGGCCTGTTCGAATACCGCCCGCGCCTCGGCGTATGTCTCCACCAGCGATTTCCCCATGCCGGCAAATTGGGACCCCTGTCCAGGAAATAGAAAGGCAACCTTGCTCACGATCAGTTATTTTCGCACGAGGCAAATACGCCGCCTTATCTGCGATATCTTGATGCTCATTGAAAACTTCCGCTAGCCCCGCAAACGCTCCTAATACCACGCCAGTTCGCTCTCCCCTCGCCGGGTAACCTCCCCCTTTTAGAAACCATCTATACTTTCCGTGAGGAGTTCCCTTTGCGCTTAAGCGAGATTTGCGTCAACCGGCCCGTCTTCGCCTTCATGCTCATTATGTTCATGGTGGTCCTGGGCATCTTTAGCTTCATGGACTTAGGCGTCGATCTCTTCCCCCAGTCCGACCCCGCCACGATCAACGTCCGGCTCCGGCTTCCCGGCGCCAGCCCCGAGGAGATGGTGTCCCAAGTGACCCTCCCGATTGAAGAGGCCGTTTCAAGCGTCAGCGGGATCTCGGAAATCCGAGGGCGCGTGAGCGAAGGCTCGGCCAGCGTGGAACTTGAATTCGTCCTCGAACGCGACATCAGTTCCGCTGTCGAGGACGTTCGCGAAAAGGTATCCGGGGCGATGCGCCGCCTGCCGCCCAATATTCAGCCGCCGGTTGTCCAAAAGTCCGAATTGGATCGCGATCCTGTCATCACCGTCGCGCTCTTTGGCAACCGCTCGGTTCGTGAGCTTACCGAAATCGCCGACAAACAGGTTCGCCGCGCCCTGGAAACGGTGGACGGCGTCGCCGCCATCGACATTGGTGGGGCGCGGAATCGCCAGATCAACCTTTTCCTCGACATCAACAAACTGAACGCCTATAACCTGACGGCGCAGGATGTCGAACGCGCCATTCGTACCGAGAACGTCGAGACGCCCGGCGGCCGCATGGTCAACGGCCCTCAGGAAGTCGGCGTGCGCACGATGGGACGCGTCGCGTCGGTTGAAGAGTTCAACGACATCATCATCAAGAACGTGAACGGCTCCAATATCCGCCTGAAGGATATCGGATTCGCCGAAGACGGCATGGCCGAGAAGCGCACCTATGCGTACCTCCGCGGCGAGCCCGCCGTCACAATGGGCGTTCAGCGCCAGACTGGCACCAACGCCGTCGATGTCGTCGACGGCGTAATGCGCAAGCTCAATACGGTCAGGCAGCAGCTCCCGGCCGGTGTAAAAACCGAGGTGACCAAGGAGACGGCTTCCTACATCCGCGCATCCGTAAAGGCCCTGGAAGAACATCTCGTCCTGGGATCGCTGCTCGCCTCCTTCAT
This sequence comes from Bryobacteraceae bacterium, assembly GCA_035650295.1. Taxonomy (GTDB): domain Bacteria; phylum Acidobacteriota; class Terriglobia; order Bryobacterales; family Bryobacteraceae; genus JAFLBB01. Next base: position 2,364 of record DASRHX010001076.1, read on the forward strand.
CGTCTTCCTTTTCATTCGTGATTGGCGCACGGTGCTCATCAGCGCGCTAGCGATTCCCACCTCCATCATCACGACCTTCACGGTCCTTCGCCTGATGGACTTCACGCTGAATTCCATGACGCTCCTCGGGCTGACGCTGGCCGTGGGCATCGTCATCGACGACGCCATCATCGTGCTGGAAAACATCGTCCGTTTCCTGGAGGAAAAGGATCTGCCGCCCAAGGAAGCAGCCATCCTGGCAACCCGCGAAATCTCTCTCGCCGTGGTCGCCACCACGATCTCGCTGGTCATCATTTTCGTCCCGATCGCCTTCATGTCCGGTTACGCCCGGCGCTTCCTCAACCAGTTCGGCTGGACCATGGCGGTTTCCATTATGGTCTCGATGCTGGTCGCCTTCACGGTAACGCCGTCGCTGGCGGCACGGCTGCTGCGCCGGAAAGGCGGCGCGCATGTGCCCCACCATATGCTGCAGCCCAACTGGATTGAACGCATCTACTTAGGCGTGCTCCGCTGGTCGCTCGACCACCGCTTGGTCATTATCGGCGTCTGCTGCCTCACCTTCGCTTCCACGTTCTACCTCAACCAGCACATCGGCCGCGACTGGATGCCCCAGGAAGATCAGTCCGAACTCGGCCTGTTCCTCGAACTCCCCGAAGGCAGCTCGCTCGCCTTGAACGAGAAAGTCACCACCGAAATGCTTTCCAAAGTGGACAAGATTCCCGGCGTCATCCTCACCGTCCCTGCTACTTCGCAAATGATGGATCGCGTCACGATGTCTTACTCCACGGTCAAGCTCGCCCCGCCCGATCAGCGCGAATCCATCGAAACCATGGGCCAGCATGTTCGTGAGGCGATAAAGGACTATGCGCAGTACCGCCCGCGCGTCAACTTCCCTAACGTGCTCGGCGGGCGCGACACTTTCTCCCCCATCCGGCTGCAGATCCTCGGGCCCGATATCAACAAGCTCGTTGTACTCTCGAAGGCAGCCCTTCTTGAGATGCAAAAAGAGCCCTCGCTCACGGACTTGAAGGCGAACCTCAACCTCAATAATCCCGAGATTCAGGTGACGATTGACCGCCAGCTTGCCAGCGACCTCGGCGTGCGTGTCTCCGATATCGCGGGCGCTGTGCGCCTTCTCATGGCCGGTGAAGACGAAATCTCGACTTTCAAAGAGAACTCGGAACAGTATCCGGTCACCATGCGCCTCATGCCCGGGCAGCGCGACGATCCGAGTGTCGTCAGCCGCCTGCTCATTCCTTCGGGCAAGCTCGGCCTGATCCGCCTCGATTCAGTCGCTACCCTGGAACGCGGTCTTGGCCCCTCCCGCATCGACCGTTATGCGCGCCAGTTCTCCGTCGGCATCTACGGCAATGTCGCCAAAGGCCGCTCACTCGGAGAGGCCGCTGCCGCTTCCACAGCCGCCATCGACCGTGTCGGCATGCCTCCCGGCTATCAAACTGCCTTCAGCGGCCAGGTCAAAGTACTCGAAGAGACTACGCAAAACATGCTCATGGCCATCGGCCTCGCTTCGATCTTCATGTACATGGTGCTCGCCGCCCAGTTCGAAAGCCTCGTGCACCCGTTCATCATCCTCGCCACTCTTCCGCTGTCCATCCCATTTGCCCTGCTCAGCCTGATCGCCACCGGCCGCACACTCAATCTGTTTAGCGCCCTCGGCGTGCTGCTCCTGCTGGGCATCGTAAAGAAGAACGGTATTCTCCAAATCGACTACATGAACCACCTCCGCACCAACGAGGGCTTTCCCCTGCGCAAAGCAATCATGGAAGGCAACCGCGTCCGCCTCAGGCCCATTCTGATGACAACGCTCGCCATTATTGCCGGCCTCCTCCCCACCGCCGTCGGTATGGGCGTCGGGGCCTCGCAACGCTCCGCCATCGCCGTGACCATCATCGGTGGCCAGTCCCTCTGCCTGGTACTCACCCTTCTGGTCGTCCCCGTCGGGTACTCCCTCATTGAGGACGCCCGGGCCTGGCTCACCCGCGGCAAGCACGCGGAGCCAGTGGCATCTCCAGCTCACGGCGACTAAGCGAATATCTTTGTCTCGAAAGTCCACACGTTTCTGATACATTTTCTTCGCCATTTCATCAGCGTCATTTCTTCCTATATTCCGCATCTTGTGGGGACTTTTTTACCCTGGCCAATCTAAATGCTTTACCTTACGAGCAGCTTAGGGGAACAGGTAATTCATACAGCAACAGATCGCTCCTCCGGACCCTATACTGGCGCTAAATCCTAACACTCGGAGGTGTTATGAAGTTGTCCTTGCTCTTACTGGTAGTTGTCGGCCTATGCTCGCCGGCACTCCAGGCAACTATTGTGTTCGAAGGGTCCGGAGAGCTCGGAGGCTCCGGGATCCCACTTTCGAACATAGTTCTCACACAAGCCAGCCAGGGTTCATCCACGGACTCGACCGGTTGTGTGTTTTGGGACGGACTCGCAACTCAAACAGGATCGGTAAACTGCCCGGCCGGCGCTACATTCGGTGGTGACGAACAGGGGGTAAATTCAACTCACACTGTTGGCTCATTGGCGCTTATTGACTTTGCAACATTTCGCATCGCCTATAATTCCGATGAGCCAAGTTCTGCGGCTGATAACGGAGTTATGCTGGACGAGCTGGTTTTCTTCATCCAGGCTCCTGACGGTACGTTGCTGTACTCGGACTCGTTGGCTGCGCCCCAAGCGCATCCAAACACCCAGAATGGTAACCTCACTCAGGCATTCTACTATCGGTTGAACGACCCAGCCTCAGCCAACGCATTCCTCGCTGATCCAAACAACATTCTTGGTCTAGCCGCAAAGGTTAGCTTGGAGACGGGGGGACTGGAGACCTTCTACTTTGGAACGGGGTCTGCTGCAGCCGCGATTCCCGAGCCTGCAACCAGCTTTTTGCTTCTGCTTGGGCTCGGTCTTCTCACACTGGGAAGGACAAAAATCCCGCGCCGCTGACAACGGTTAGGTAACACCGATTTGCTAAACGAGGAACTGCCCCACATTCATTTGTGGGGCAGTTCCTTTTTGGGCCCGCGGCCTTACTTCCTCCGTCCTTACCCGTGGCCAATATAGTTCATCCGCCCTCCATCTACGGTCAGCGTCTGCGCCGTGATAAACGAAGCCTCCTCTGCGCAAAGAAATGCCGCGGCGTGAGCGATGTCCTCGGGCGTACCGATCCGCCTCACCATCGCCAGCGCCGCCATGTTCCGCGTGATCTCTTCCACTTTCTCTGGCGTTCCCAACCCCAACACCATGTCCGTGCCGATGAACCCCGGTGCAATTGCGTTCACCGTGATGCCTGATGGACCGAGTTCCAGTGCGAACCGCTTCGTCAGCGCAATCACCGCGGCCTTCGTCGCCGCGTAGAATGTGGTGCCCGCATTCGTCGTCCCCAGAGCCGCCAGCGAGCTGAGATTCACAATGCGTCCCCAGCCGCGCTCTATCATCCCATCCACGCAAGCGCGCGTAACGTGAACCAGGCCGTCGACGTTCACTCCCCGCATCCGGTCCATCTGCGAAAAATCGAAATCCCCCAAATCGCCGCGAATGAGCAGTCCCGCATTGTTCACTAAAATGTCGGGCGCCCCGAGGTGAGCCGTAAGCTCGGCAACCATGGCGAGAACTTGGGGACGCTGGGAAATGTCGGCTTTCAACGCAACCGCGCCGCCGCCCGCGGCGGCAATCTCGGCGCACACTTCCTCGGCTTGCTCGCGTGAGTTCGCATAGTTAACTCCGATCGCCACTCCCTGGCTTGCCAGGCGTAAAGCAATCGCCCGTCCGATCCCGCGTGATGCTCCGGTGACGAGGGCTGTTCGATTCGTCGCCATTAGCGTCCTCCACCCATCAAGTGCTTCGCCAATGCCTCATACGCCGGCAGCGAATGCGGATCGATATACGCGTTCCCTTCCAGGCGATGCGACGCAAACCGCACTTTTCCGCTTCCCCGCGCCACTCGCTTGGAGGGAATCAGTTGCCTCAGGGTCGAGAACGACGAACGCGCCTGTGGGAAACGATGGAAGCTACGATTGGAAAGTCGAATCGTTTTGTCTGCAGGGGGAGCCACCCCCGCCGCCAGCGCTCCCAGTAGCGTTCCGCCCTGCATCAGTCCGGTTTTCATCCCATACATCATCGCACCTGGGTCTGAAAATCGGAGCGGTTAACTATCCGTCAATTCTCGCTGGGCTTTTCTGCGCCTTCGATCACGATCATTTCCACGGGACCTTTATGAGGCTCCAGCTTCAGTCCAAGCTGTTCCTGAAGCGCAGCGAAGATCGAAGGACCGGAGAGGTCGGAGACACTCGCGCCCTGAGCTTTCTCTCCTCCGCCGCCCACTTCCGGGACCCATTCGAGCTTGAAATCGTAGCGCCCGGTAAGGCCTGTCCGATCCACTACCGGACGCCCAACTATCCCCGTCAGATTGCCTACCAGCCCATACAGCGACGCGCTCTCACCGATGATTTGACCGTTGCCGCGTCCCCGTACTCCTCCCGGCGCATCCCCGACGTACTCCTTGAATTTGGGGCCGTTTCTGGCGACCACAAGGTGATACACGGGCATCTCCTTGGTTTCCCGGCGGACTACGAGCTTGAAGCGATCGGCGAGAAGCGCCTGCAGCCGCTGCCGGAGCTGGCCACCCTGGGTTAGAGAGCTTGCCTGCGCCGGTTGAGAAGCCTTCGCGACGACTACGAATCTTGCGGAATCGATCCACCCGGGACCGCCTGAGATACGCTCGGGACAGCTGTTCTTGCTTGCGCACGTAATGTTGTATGCGATGGCAACGAGCTCCTTCAGCGTCACGTTCACCGCACGGAAACTACCACCCGGAATGAACCCTGCCTCCATCCCCCTGGAATCGGGGTTGGCGGGTTTGACCGATGCCACTTCGAAGGTAAGCGCGTCTTCCTTCGATTGCGCCCGGCTCGGATGCGCATTCATCATCCCGACGACAACTGGCAGCGCGAGAGCCGCCATCCCAGCGCATGCCAGCGCCACTTTCCTCACCAAGTTCAAGCGAAGCGCAACGCGGTTGGTCATGATCGCCTCAACCCGTTCCTTGAGATTCGAACCGGTTACTCCGGACACGCAAGCCAGTGGCGATTCCACGTATAGCTTGCATACATTCAGGATGCCTTCAGCGTAGACCCGCGGCTCGCTGCCCAGGCTCAGCACCTCTTCATCGCAAGCCCGTTCTCGTTCTTCAACCAGCCGGGCTCCGATCCACCACGCCAGCGGATGGAACCAGAACACGGCTTCGACAATCATGTGGATCGAAGCGAATAGATTGTCGCGTCTCCGCACGTGGCACAGCTCGTGCGCCAGCACTGCTTCCAGTTGAGGCGGTGTCAACCTTTCCGCGATGCCTGCGGGCATTAGAAGGATTGGGCGCAGGAATCCGACTACGCCGGGTTCCAGCAGCCCGGGGGAAGAGCGAACTTCAACGGCTGCTGGAAGGTCGATGCGACTGCTTGATCGCACCGCGTCCCGGATGCGCAGCCAGCCGCGAAATCGTATCAAGGCTATGCCGGCGAAGCCACAGATCCACACGCCGAAGATGGCGATGGGCGTCCAATCGAGACCGTCCGGCACATAGGGCACTGGCGGAGCAGACTCGGCAAACGGCAACGCAATCTGCGCCATCGTGATCGTCACCGCCGGCGAAACCATCTCCTTCGTTGCCGGCGCCCATTCCAGTTGGCTCCCAAGCCTCGTCAACAGCGAGAACGGGACGAGGAACTTCAGGGATGCGCTGAACCACAACCAATAGCGGACTTGCGCCCGGTTCTTACGAAACGCGATAGCCAGCAGCCCCGCCGCAGCCGCAAACAACGTCGATTGCCAGAGATGGTTTATCAATGCGCCGGTCATTTCGATTCACGCTTCCTTTCCGCCTTCTGTTGCGTGTCCAGCTTCTTGATCGTCTTCTCCAACTCGCGAACATCGGCAAGTGTCAATTTCCCCGACTCCGCAAGCTGCGCCATCATCGGCTGCGCCCGCCCTCCGAAGAAACTCAGAATCTCGTCCAGCAGCCGGTGCCTCGTCACGTCCCGCGCCACAACCGGTTCAAAAATGTGCGCGTTGCTGATTTTCCGCACGCGGCGCACGGCTTTCTTTCCTTCCAGCCGGTACACGGTTGTCTGGATGGTCGTGTAAGCGGGGCGTGGCTCCGGAAACGCTTCCTGAATCTCCCGAATGGATGCTTTCCCATTCGCCCATAAGGCTTCCAGGATTTGAAGTTCGAGCTTGCTTAGCTTCATGTCGACCTACTATTTCGTACTTCACACTACTACAATATAGTAGATCAGGCAAGGGTAAATCTTCGCCCTCAGTGATCCTGTTACTTCGCGATCGTCAAATACACCGCCGCATACCGCTTCCCCAACTCGCGGTACGACGCCGCATCGAAATGCACTTGATCGCCCTTATCCTTCAGTCCCTCCGCACGTACGAACGCCGTTAATTTGACCGTCTTGGGCAGCTCTCTGTGCGCCCGGTCCACCACTTTCCGTGGCTCCTTCCACGGCGTGCCTTCAAACATGCCCAATTGCCCCACGATGAAGGGAACGTTCTCCGCCCCCAACTCCCGCCGCATTCGCGCAATCAGATCATGCAGCTTCGCCTCATACCCTGGCGCCAGGGCGTCCGTGCTGTCGGATTCCCCCTGATGCCACAGAATCCCCTTCAAGACGCCCGCCGGCATTGCCGTCTTCGCCCGCCGCATCGCGTCGTCCCATGGATAGCTCTTTGTCGGCTCGTAGAACACGCCAGGCTTCCAGGCATCGATCGGCGACCCGCCCACCGCACAAGGAATCAGCCCCACCGTCACCCCTGGCCTCGCCTCGGCCACCTTCATCGCAAACGTCCGGCCCAGCCCCACCCCCGCCACCGGCTTGTCCCAATGCATCGGATCCACCGCCGGCGCCCACTCGCCCTCCTTCGTGAACATCAGCACACGCTTGTCCGGCTTCCGGTCTTGCTCCTCCACCACCCCGCGCCCTGCCATGTTCGATTGCCCCACCAGTAGGAACAAATGAAACTGTTCTTTCGCTGGCAACGCTTGTCCCCACACATTTGCTGCCGTGCACCAGGCAACCAACCCAAGTATCACTGTGGATCGTTTCATCTCGAATATCCTATCGCGCTGCCAAATTCACATTGCTGACATTCCTCATTAACGCGCCCGCTGTACCCTCTTATACCAACGGTGGAAGAGCTAACACCCGCCCGGGAGCGCTGTCTTGTTGACACGATTGTAATTATCTGCCTCCGGTGCTATGCTCTGCCACGAGTAAAGTCCTGGTTTGCATAAGGGAATTGTCATGCCGCCTACCATTCGTTTCGCGCTCGCCTTCGCCTTCGCTCTCACCCTCAGCGCCCAGGTTGACCGCGCCACGCTGGTTGGAACGGTGACCGACAGCAGCGGTGCCGTCGTCGTCGGCGTTCACCTTGAAATCGTTTCACAGGAGACCGGGCTTCGGCGCGAAGCGCGGTCGTCCGCAACTGGCACTTACACTTTTCCCCAAATGCCAATCGGTGTGTACACGATCACGGCTGACCACGCAGGCTTTCGCTCGGTACAGGTCAAGGACCTGCGCCTGGGTGTAGGCGACAACCGGACACTGAACATCGAGATGCAAGTGAGCACCTTGGGAACCGCTGTAACGGTGGAAGGCGTTTTGGCGCCCCTCGAGAGCACTTCGGCGACCCTCGGCACCGTCATCGGTGGCGAACACATGCGCGAGATTCCACTTAACGGCCGACACTGGGCCAGCCTCATGGCCCTCGCCCC
>DASRHX010001077.1:0-3416 GCA_035650295.1 Bryobacteraceae bacterium
CCCCGCACACGGGGCACTTGGTAGGCATCTTGAATTGGGCTCGTTGATCGCCGTGTTTGGCTACACGCACGATCTTCGGAATCACGTCGCCGGAGCGCTCGATCACCACCGTATCGCCCGCCGCCAACCCGAGCCGTTCAATCTCGTCTTCGTTGTGCAGCGTCGCCCGCGCCACCATCACGCCGCTCACGCCCACGGGTTTCAAATTCGCCACCGGTGTAAGCACGCCGGTGCGGCCCACTTGAATCTCGATGGACTCGAGCGTGGTTTCTGCCTGCCGCGCGGGGTATTTGAAGGCAATCGCCCATCGAGGCGCCTTGGCTGTCCAACCAAGCCGTTTCTGCTGCGCCTGGGAGTCGATCTTCACCACCACGCCGTCAATTTCATAAGGCAGGGTCTCGCGCCGCGACTCCCACGAGCGAATGTGCTCGACTAACTCCTCCAGGCTTTCGCATCGTTTGCGATGCGGGCTCACCTTGAAGCCTGTTGCGTGCAGGTGTTCGAGCGCTTCCCACTGTGAAGCGGGAGGCGGCATGTGCAGATATGCATAGAAATCCAACCGCCGCGACGCCGTAATCGCGGGGTCGAGCACGCGCAGGGAACCGGCCGCCGAATTGCGCGGATTTGCGTAGCGCGGCAGGCCCTGCTGCTCGCGCTCTTCATTCAACTTTTGGAACGCACCGTTGGGCATGACCACTTCACCGCGCACCTCAAACGGAGCGGTTTCGGATACTCGCAGCGGCAGGCTGCGAATTGTCCGTGCGTTCTCCGTGACATCCTCTCCCGTCTCGCCGTCGCCGCGCGTGATCGCCTGCTGCATGTATCCGTCGGCATAGCGAACCGCTAGTGACAGGCCGTCCAACTTAAGTTCCGCGACGTACGCATACGCCGCGGCGCCCAGGAGTCCACGCACCCGCTCGTCGAACGCTCGCAGTTCCTCCTCGTTGAGCGCATTGTCCAACGAGAGCATGGCCGCCGAGTGCGCCACCTGCTGAAACCCGGCGCGCGGCGCCCCTCCTACGCGTTGGGTAGGCGAGTCCGCCCGGACTAGCTCGGGGTGCGCCTTTTCCAACTCGCTCAGACGCCGCATGAGCGTGTCATACTCGGCGTCGGTGACCTGCGGATTGTCCAGAACGTAGTAAGAATGCTCGTGCCGGCGAAGTTCCGCCCGCAACTGCTCAATTTCTTTCGCTGCCGAAGGCATGAACTTCTATAATAGGTTCATTGGCGAACTTCTACCGAAACGCCTTCCTCATTTTCAACCCCCAGGCCGGCGGCCTGACTCGTGCCCGTGGACATCGCATCACTAGGGCGACGGAACTCCTGCGCTCGCTCGGCCACAACGTCACTGAACTACCTACCGAACGGGCGCACCATGCAACGGAACTGGCGCGGCGCGCGATTTCCGACTCGGCCGACCTTGTCATCGCCGCCGGTGGGGACGGCACCATCAACGAAGTCGCCAACGGAATGATTGGCAGCGAGACTCCCCTAGCGATCCTTCCCGCGGGTACAGCCAACGTCCTGGCGATGGAAATGCGCCTTCATGGCGGAATCCGCCACGCCGCCCGCCAACTGCATTTGATGACGCCGCGCCGTATCGCCGTTGGCGTGTTCCGGCCAAAGCAGGGCGAGCCGCGCCATTTCCTGCTCATGGCGGGAGCCGGCTTCGACGCCGACATTGTCCGCCGCGTTCGGCCGGATCTCAAGAAACGGCTCGGCAAGGGCGCGTACTGGATCGCGTCGCTTTCCCGCGTCGGCGCCCGGGTGCCTCAAATGAACGTGAAGGTCAATGGCGACCACCTGACCACGGGGTTTGCGGTTGCTGCGCGCGTGCGTAACTACGGTGGCGACCTGGAGATCGCCCGCGAAATAACGCTCTTCGACAGTGATTTCGAGATTGCCGCATTTCCCGGCGAGTCGACCTGGCCCTATGGCTTCTACATGGGCGCGATCGTGCTAGGCGCACACGCGAAGTTGCCGAACGTCTTTATCAAGCGAAGCCCCACCATGGACCTCACGCCCGTGAATGGCGAACCCATCTACGTGCAGCTCGATGGAGAACTCGCCGGACAGTTACCTGGCCGCGTCGAGAGCGTACCCTCCGCATTGACATTGCTGATTCCTCGCGATCTGCCTCGCCGTTACGGCCTCTGATCGCCAATGGAGAATCTGACTCATACCCTCACCGGTTTGATGATCGCGCGCGCCGGCTTCGGGCGTCGTGTTCCCGGCGCGGCCGCCATCTGCATACTGGCGGCTAATGCGCCGGATGTCGACATCGTGTGGGCGTTTGCCGGGTCGCATGTCTATTTGGAACAGCATCGCGGCGTCACGCATAGTATCCTCGCGTCCCCACTTTTGGCCGTGCTCTGTGCTACCGTGGTCCGCCTCGTCGTTCGCACGCCGTTCCCGTGGCTGCTCGCATTCTGCGCCGCGCTTACGGCAGGCGTTTCTCATCTGCTCCTCGATTGGACCAACGTCTATGGGATCCGCCTGTTGGAGCCGTTTTCAGATGACTGGTATCGCGCCGACATCGCCAGTGTCGTGGATCCATATCTCTGGTTGCTCTTTGCCGCCTGTGCGCTTTGGCCGGCGCTTGGCCGCCTGGTCAATCAGGAAATCGGAGCTCGCACGCAATATGGAACGGGCTCGGCGCGCACTGCGCTTGTCGTAGTGGTTCTTTACATGAGCGCGCGGGGAATGTTGCATGAACGCGCGCTAGCCTCGATGAATGCACGTCTTTATGACGGACAAGATGCTCTCCGCACCGCGGCATTTCCTCATCTTGCCAATCCGTTTCAATGGACCGGGCTCATCGATCTGCCGGCGTCATATCGCATCGTACCCGTCAGTCTGTTAACTGAATTCGATCCGGAAGCAGGCAAAATTCTCTACAAAGGGGCGGAGAATTCTAAACCCTCCCTCGTCGCCGCGGAGTCGAGACCCTTCCAATCGCTGATCCAATTTGCTCCGTACCTCTTCTGGCAGACAGGTGGCGATTTGGTACCCGGTGAAGTACTCACGGTAGAAGCAAACGACCTTCGATTTGGCCTACCAGGCGAAGGGCGATTCACCGCTCGAGCCCTACTCAAACAGGATCTTACAATCCTCAAATCGGAATTCCAGTTCACTGCGCCAGGAAAGCTCCCGCAAATCCGATGAGTCGCCGCGGCCGCTCCGTATATGCTGGAGCCATGGAACACCCCATGTGGATAGGAGGCGCCCCGGTTCGTTCTGCCTCGCGCCAACCGGTCGAACTTCCATACGATGGCTCCACGGTTGGTGAAATTTTTCGAGGCACCAAGGAACACGTGGATGCGGCTGTCCAGGCTGCCTCCGCCGCCTTCCCCACCATGCGTGAAATGTCGCGCGAGGACCGGTCTGCGATACTCCGCCGCGCACATCAGAAGCTC
>DASRHX010001078.1:0-2563 GCA_035650295.1 Bryobacteraceae bacterium
GTCCGGATTTTGAACGACGGGGCGCCACTTGTCACCGCCTTTCGGCACAAGGAACCACATTCCGCACTCATTGGGCAGCCGAATCAAGGCTTGAGCGCCGGCGCGAAACGGCTCTATTTCAACCGTCACCGAAGCACCGACTGCCCCCTTGAGAATTCGATCGACACGAAGCGTGGCGGTGACCGTGCCAGCAGCGGTCGCGCCCTGTCGCGCGGCCTTGCCCACGACAACGAGTTCCGCCTGCTCCGTCAAAGATGCAACGTCGCTCGCGCAAAGCCAATGAGCACTGCATAAGACAGCAAGAACTTTCAACAGCCTAGTGAGGTTCAATTGCATTGTTTGGTTCATGGTGTTGTCCCGTGGGCGCCGTGATCCAGATAGTGAACCTGCGTAATTCCCCAGATAAGGATCCCTGATCCGGGCACAGGGCTTCCCGCCTTAAACCACTGATCGTGCAGAGTTACCGCGTTTGCGTCTCCTTGCCCCATCCCGTTGGCGTACGGAGGCATCGGCGTAGGGGTCGGCGGAGGCGTCGGTTATGTCGAGGTTGGCTCGCGTAAGGGGTTGTACTTCAAAGCCGGCAGAGCGGAAGACGGTGACGAGTTCCACTCCGAGTTGGCCGGCGCTGCCGAAGATGAGGACCTTGCGCATGCAAGAAATAGGGTACCGCGCCGGCTCCGCCGGTTTTGACGCGGCCCAGGCGCGAGAAGGGCTGCCAGCTTAACGCGATTGTGCAGGCTCGGGCACGCTGTCTTCTTCCAACACGCGATTCCGCATGCGCGTGACTTCGGCCAAGTTCAGCAGCGAGTGCTCCAGTTCGACGCCGACGCCGAAGCCGTCGCCATCGGTGGCGCAGTAGCAAACCTCACCCAGAAGCATGCCGTTTTCAAGATCGATGCGAATGATCGAGTCGCAGGCGAGGGGCTGGTCCAGCCTCAAACGGGCGCCCCGGCCGGACACGTTCACCAGCGTGGCATCGAAGTGTTGGGGGGGACCGCCCAGCAGAGTAACGCGAACCGGACAGTTCCAGGGAATGCGAGTTTCAGAACGGCGCTCCATACCGATGTCTTATCGGACATCCGGATGAAATTTTGAGGAAGCGGAGGGGGCGTTATCGCCAAACGGCTATGAGGCACAAAACAAGAGCGATCAGAGCAAGCACGCCAATCTCGATCCAGCCCCGGGTGGAAAGGCGCCAGCGGCGGCGAGCCGGCTGCTCCTTATGGCGTGAAGCAAGCGCGGAGATCAATCGCGAATCGAGGTCGGTCTCCTGGCCCCGCAACGATTTCAATATTTCCTGACGTCCTCGTTCGTCGGCAATCAGCAGCGTCGCCGAGTTCTCGCCGGAGAGCGCCTCATCCATCTTCCGCTGCACGGCAGGCGGCATCTCGCCGGCCGAACGATATGTGCGTACCGTGTTCCCGCTGCCCACTACAATCGTGGAGACCTTTTGCATCAGCTTGTTCATCCTGTGACCTACTTCTACTCTATCGGCTGTTGACGGCTTGCGGCACACGGGAACCGACAGCTGCGGCATCAGAATGTTCGAGCATCACCTGTATAAACCCGAGAGCGGCCTTGGAAAGTGACTTATCTTTCCGGTACACCAGCGCCAATCTCCTAATGACGGGCTCAGGTCCAAGCGAGATTGCGGCCAAGCGGCCCTGCTCCACCTCTTCGGCGCAATGCGAGGCGGCGAGGAAACTGATGCCCAAACGCGCCAGCACGAAACGTTTAGTCATCTCGGTCGCGTCGAGCTCCATGGAGATCTGCAGATCCGGCTCGATCAGCTCAAACCATTCGTTGAGCCGCGCGCGGGTGTTTCCCGATTTGGGCAGTAGCATCTGCTGATCGAGCAGGTCTTTGGGGATTATGTAGGCTTTGGCGGCCAGCGGATGGTCGGCGGGAGTGATGAGCTTGATTTCGTCGGAGTGAATGGGTGCTACTTGCAGGCGTTTGTCGGATACGGGCATCTGCGTAATACCGAAATCCGCCTGGTTATTCACGATGGCCTCGACGATAGCCGATCCGTAGCTACGCTCCACCTGGATTTGAACGTTGGGAAACATCCGCTTAAATTCGGAGAAGACCTCCGGAAGCACGTATATGCAGGTTGCCTCGTTGGCGGCAATCACAAGCTCGCCTTTAGGCGTGCGCTCCAGTTCGTTGATGCAATCCTGGGCCTGCCGGCGCAGATCGAGAATCTGCTCGGCGAAATCGGCGAAAATGCGTCCGGCGGGCGTCAGGGCAATGCGGGTGCCCAGGCGCTCAAACAGCGCTGCGTTTAGTTCCTGCTCGAGTTGACGCACCTGCGCGGAGATAGCGGGTTGTGTTCGGAAACAGGTCTGCGCAGCTTTAGAGAAGCTCTTCAGCCTCACAATTTCGAGGAATGTGCGCAGTTGGTCTAAGTCCATACTGGATACGACCGGGTAGCGGTTGCGGACTAGATTCACACATCTTACCATGAGAAATGGCCCTTCCTTGGCTCGGGCCGGCATCGCACTTCCTTTCGCTTCTTGTGTTTATGTGTTTCTCGCTGGCGGCTCGGGATCAGGCGGCGTAT
>DASRHX010001079.1:0-4584 GCA_035650295.1 Bryobacteraceae bacterium
CGCCGTGTGCAAAACTCGATCTCACCAATAAGGCACGAGCGAGCATCGCCCGTCAATTCCGGAGCGAGGTATCGATTTGTTCGACCTCGCGATCTCAATCCAGGCTCGGTTTCGCGAGCTGGACGTCACGGCCCACAACTCGGCGCCAGCGTAGCACGTCGCCGGTTCGACTCCGGTCTCCCGCTCCAACAAGATCGATAACTTAGCGCCATCTGAATTCAGGGCTTGCGCCTGGTTGAAAGGCTCGCCCTTGAACCGCGGCACGGTTCCCTTTGCGCAGACGCTCACCGGTTTGACCGCAAAGGCCGAGCGGAGTGTGTAACATAAACCAGTCAATCCATATCCACTCTCCCGGAGGCCCGATGACGCTACGCCCAAACCAGTCCATCGCCATAACGACGGCATTAGCCGTTTTTTCTTATACTTCGATGCCGCAGGCAGTTATGGCGGCGGAGCCGCATGTGGTTCAGCTGGCTGAATTGCACCAGAGCGTGCAGGCTTCACAGGCGGCTCGCGCACAGAACCTGAGGGACGTGGACCGGGTTCTCTCCCTGCCGCAAGCGCAAGAGGCGCTGGGCAAGGCAAAGGTGAATCCGAATCACGTCCGTGCCGCCATCGCGTCGCTGAGCGATCAGGAAGTCGATAAGCTGGCGCAAAAGGCCCGGGCGGCAGAGCAGGATGTGAAAGGCGGATTCATCACCGGCATACTGGCGCTAATTGGCTTAGTCGTCGTAATCCTGATTGTGGTTGCCGTTATGAACGACGACGACTAGAAGAATCGGGAGACCGTAGAGTAGAACACCATTTCGCCCCGCCGGAGGTCGCGTCCAACAATCAACGACCAGGCGACGCCTCCTCCGGCCAGTAGCCGCACCTGCGCCCCGGTTCCCGAGTGCCATTGTGGAATCGAAAAACCGGCAGCGCGGCCGGTGTCGAAAAATGGCCCGGCCTTGACTCGAAGGAAGGGGATGCGGAGCACCGTGCGGTCGAACCCGGACTGCACCAGGACGAAGCTGGACCCAATGGGACCGGCTCCCTTCCGGCCGCCGCGAGACCCGGCGACGCCGCGTATCCAATAAGGATTGTCACGTTCCATGCCGAGTTGGAAGTACTCGTCGAAGGGAACGCCGCCGACACCGCCGGCATAAAACGCCGCGCGTAGTTCCCAGTCGTCGCCCTTGGCTTGGGGGAGCCAGTTGGCCGTGACGGCGGAGTCGCCCCCGAGAATGCGGCGGGATTTGGCTCGCCCGAGGAAGCGGCCGGTGCGAAGGCCGGCGTTGGCGGTGAGGCGAAAGCGGTGTTCCGGAAGCGTGAAGATAGGAAGATCAATCTGGTTGCGTTGCTCGACGGTCCATCCGGAGTCGAAGGCATCGTCAAGAGCGGCGCCGGCGATGGAGCGTTTTGAGGTACGGACAGACGTGCTCCAGGTGAGTTTCTCGCGAAGGATAAAGTACGCGCCGATTTCGGCGGCGGCGCGGCGGAGCCGGGCTTGGTAGATGTTATCGGGGCTCCAAATACCGGGCAAGTCCCAGCGTTCGTCGCGACCGTCGATCGAGATTCGGAAAGCGCGGCTGGGAGTTTTGCCCAGCGGGCCCGCGAGGTCAAAAGCCAACCGCCGTTTTTGCGCATCCCAACGGTAGAGGGCATGAGCGTTCCAGGCGCGATTGGCGATGTTGGTCCGCTCTAAACGGACTGCCTGATAGGGGAGGCCGCGAGCCAGCGCGAACAACGTGCCCCAGCGGCCGCGGAAGGGTTGCGCGGCGGGCAAGAGGCGGTAGGTGGCGACGTAGCGGCCGTTGCCGAAGTTAGCCAAATCGAGTTGACGGCGAGCGAAGACGTTGAGCAGGTCGAGGTTGCGTTCCGTAGCGTGCAGCCGGCGCAGGGTAAGGATCTGGCCGCCGGAAAAGGTGACGGCGCGTTGAAGCAGCGTTGGATGGAGGATCGGAACGGGATCGAAAACAACCTCCTGCAGAAGGGGTTTGCCGATGCGATTCCATCGCGACAAAGCAGCTTCCAGATTGCCATCGAGGAGATGAAGGGTAGCGAGGAATTCATTACCGTAGTTGTTCGCAGGATCGAGCCTGAGAGCTTGGCGGAGTCTTCTCTTTGCTCCCGCCATGTTCTTAAGCCGGTAGGACACGCCGGCCAATTCGAGGAGGAACCGGGCATCGGCAGGGAACCTACGCTGGGAGGCAAGGAGAGCGGCGTTCGCTTCCATGAAGCGGTCCTGCCGTGCGAGCGCGATGCCTTCCGCGAGCGCGGCGTCGGCGCCGGTTTCCTGGGTCGCTGTCTCCTGTGCGGTGAGCGATAGAGAGGCGGCCAGCAGAGCGAAGCAGCGCTTCATTGCACCGGTTTCGGAACAGCGAGCAACGCCCAGTAATCCGTGGCTTTCCACGCTCGCGAAAACGTCTCGATATCTTCTTCATAGAGCTTCCCGCGAGCGGGATCATTGAGGAGGATGCTGTTTTGCGTGAGGCCGGCGACAACGGCGTAGTGGAGCGGAGCGCCTGTTCCTTTGACGCCCAGACATACGATGACGGGACGCCCTTTGCCGGTGTGCTGCTCGAGGTCGCCGAGGTCACCGGTAAACACATATGCCGTGAATCCGTGCGTGTCGAAATAGGTCTTCAATTGCTTCCCGCTGAGGCCGTTGCGGGAAGCCTGGAGATCTTTCTCGATCCGCTCGGCGGCCGCGGCGAGCGGGTCCAGCCCAGGTTGATGCTTCACCCAATACTGCATCACCATGGCGATTGACGCCCAACCACAGCCGGCTCCGGTCTGACGTACATAGGGGATATCCAGCGCGGCCGGCGCTGCAAGCAGCGCGACGCCAAACACGAGTGGCAGACTTCGAAAGGGGCCAGACACTGAAACCATATATACAACGTTGGGAGGGCGTTCGGAGCTAATTGTTACAACTCACTAGTCATGCACGCATCGCGATCTCTTGCCCTGACGCCGACAACTCAACATACCGGCAGAGCGCATTCGCTAGTCGCATCTGGCGCGGGGTCTTGCATTCCGGCTCCAACAGCCTGGAGCTAGCTATCAAAATCGACATCGCCTTTGCCCGTGAGGTGGCGACATTGAAGCGATTCAGGCTATAGAGAAACTCCATCCCTCGCGGGGCATCCGCAGGTGTAGATGTGGTCAGCGAGTAGATCACCACAGCCGCCTCTTGGCCCTGGAACTTATCCACGGTCCCGATTCGCATCCCTGGCAACAGCCTCGTGAGCGCGGCAACCTGGGCATTGTATGGAGCGACGATCAAAACGTCTTCTGGAAGTAGACGCCGCCGAACCTGCTTATCGTCAATCCAATGAACCTCGGGTGCGAGCAGACTTTCCACAAGCCGGCCTATATAATTCACCTCTTCCAGGGAGCAATTTTGATTTCCATCATGTTTCACGGGAACATAACGCACTCCGTATTGCCCCAACCATGGATGCCCCTCGATCCTCTGATACTCCAGTCCCTCGCGCGACCGCAGCAATCCTTCGTAAAAGACCTCCGAAGTAAACGCGCAAATAGATGGATGCATTCGCCAGGTCTCATCAAGAAAGTGCCCCCTGTCCGAACGAATCGTCTTTTGTCCTTCCAGCACGTGCTCCAACGCCGACACCTCCGCGCCGATCGGATGGCTGCCTTGCAATGGTTGGTCTAGCTGCTGAGGATCTCCTAACAGGATAAGGTTCTTTGCGGCGGGCGCGATAGCCAGTGCGTTCGCCAGCGACATTTGTCCGGCTTCGTCCACAAATAGGAAGTCGACTGAAGCGAGGGCGTCTTGGCGTGACCACAACCATGCAGTACCCGCCAATACTTCGCAGGTGCGGTTGCGCATAGAGTTCAAGGCGTCTTCGCTGCGGGTTTCTTCGCGCAACCACTCGGGAGGTTCGTCGTTTCTATCGGTGATCTTATGCACGCAAGAGACTGATTCTCTACCGGCATTGCGAGCCGCCATCTGGATGCCATCGAGAAGGTTTCGAATCACCTTGTGACTAGTTGCCGTCACGCCGACGCTCTTGCCTTGCTGCAATGCTGTCAGGATCATTTGGGCGGCGGTGAATGTCTTGCCGGCACCGGGAGGGCCCTGAATCGGAAGCACCGTGCTATCGAGTCTCCCAACAAGACATTTCGCAAACTCCACGACCGATTTCCGATTGCTCAACAGCGAAGAATCTCCGGTGAGCCGGGGAGATCGGCGTAGGAGCAAATCCAATGCCGCCCGATAGGGCGGCTGGCCGGCGAACGCTTTGGCAGCTACCCACTCTCCAATCCTCAATAGAGAGCCGGCGAGTTCGTCGGAACTGACAATTTCGTACGTATAAACCGCAGGTGGGTGGGAAGCGAGGGTCTTCGTCGTTTTCCGCACACCTATGACGCCGTTTGTGGGATCGACGTACTCGATAGTTCCAATAGAAACGTCGCGATAGTACACGCGGTCACCCTCACGCAATTTCGTTTCTTGCGGGGGAAACGAGTATTCGTGTAGCGGGAGTTTCTTGCGGCCCGTGGGAGGAATCTCGCGAATTAGTGTCAACCCGCTGACTGCCGCGCGCTCGTCTTGTAGCTCCTCGTCTCCCA
>DASRHX010001080.1:0-3609 GCA_035650295.1 Bryobacteraceae bacterium
GCCACCGTGCTAGGTCCGGCGCCGGTGGTCGCCGGGAACACGCGTGGCAGAATTACGTCGGGATTGACCGTGGGATTGGTGTAAGCAGGTTCGTTCAGGACGAACGGAATGCTGCCTTGTGTGAGGTTGCGCGGAACAACGTCGAAAAAGATACCGTAACCGGCACGGAATACAGTCCGGTTACCGAATGGCCTCCAGGCGATGCCGATGCGCGGCGTAAAGTTGTTCCGATCGTTGTTGATAAGCGTGCTGCTCTTGAAGCCGAGCGTGTTGGCTTCCACGACATCCACGTAGGAGCGGGGGAAGAGCGGGCTGACGAGACCAAGCGAGCCATCCTGCACCACGATCTTGCCGGAGGCGATGTCAAACATGGCGCCCATGCCGTGCTCTTCGGTCCAGACCGGATGATATTCGTAGCGGAGACCAAGATTGATCGTAAGGCTGGGGCTGACCTTGAAATCGTCGACGGCAAAGAAGTCGTACTGATAGCGAAGACGGTCGACACGGACTGGACCGAAGGCGCGCGCTACCGTCGTCGGAATGCCGAGAAGGAAGTCGCCATACGAGTGACCGGTGAAGCGATTGGAGAAAGTGAGGTTCCCGAACAGGCTCGTGTTGGCTTGCCCGTCGTCCCACGTAACCCGCCCAACGTTGACGCCGAACTTCATGTTGTGCCGGCCCTTGAACCAGCTCAAGTGGTCCTGGAAATCCATGAGGTAGTTGAGGAAACCAGGATTTCGGAAGTCGGGCGCGGTAAGTCCGGTAAGTCCGAGGTTCTGCCAGTTCAACTTCGTGACGCCGGTGATATCCGGCAGATCGGGCGCCAGGCCCACCAGACCGAGTTCCGAAACAAGCTGCTTTCCATTGAGCGGAGCTTCGATGGTGTTGTTGTTGAACACCAGACCGTAGCGCGCCTCGTTCAGTAGCGTCGGCTTAAAGGTATGCGTGTACGCGAGCGTGAGCGCCCGGTTATAGCGGTGCTGGTTGTGCATTCCGATCGTAGGCAAATTGCCCTGCCAAGCCTGGATCCTGACGTCCTGCAGAGTGAATCGGCCGAACACGGAATCCTGATCGGAAAAGCGATGATCGCCTCTGGCTGTCCAATAATTGGACGGCGCGTAGGGCGATGTCAGGTTGTTGCGATAGTTCTGACTGACCAATTGGTCAGTTGCGCCGAAGTTCGGCGTTGGGTAGAAACGATCCTGGATTTTCAGCGCCGTCGCGTTGAGCCGGTTCGCCGGAATGCGATTGCCGGGAAATGGTTGGCCGGTCAAGGGATCGTTCACTGTAGCCGTTCCGAAATCGCCCTGTCTCCAGTTGGTCAACGGCACAGTGGGATTGAGCACGGTAGTAGTGGGGCTGCCGCGGCCGGTCTCAAAAGAGAAGAAAAAGAATGTCTTGTTTTTTCCGTTGTAGAGTTTTGGGATGTACACCGGACCGCCCACGCTGCCGCCTGGATTGTGAAACACGCCAGTCCCGCGTGCCAGCGCGAACGGATTGCGGGCGCGAAACCAAGGGGTGCTGTAGTAGTCGAAAATATTGCCGCGCAACTGGTTCGTGCCTGACTTCGAGATCATCGTCACCTGGCCGATCGAGCCGAACTCGGCGGTGTTGTTGGCGATGTCGAGCTTGATCTCCTGGAAGGATTCGATGTAGTTGCCGAGCGGACCGATCTGCGTTTCGTCCACGCCGTCGCTCATGGTCGTGCCGTCAATGGCCCAGTGCGATTGATTGGCGCGGCTGCCGGCGAAGCGGATCGTGGAGCCCGACGAAGATTGCAGCACATTCGGCGAAAGCGAAAGGAAGGCCCAGATGCCGCGCGTGTTCAGCGGTATCGACTTGAGCAGTTCGGCACTCTTGGTATCGGCAATGCGAGCCGACTCTGTTTCGATCAACGTGGCCCCACCGGAGACTTCGATCGACGTTTCAACAGTGCCGACGGCGAGTGAAATGTCGAGGCGCCGATAGTCGCGGGCGACGAGTACGATGTTTTGGGCGACAAACTCCTTGAATCCAGCGCTGCGAGCGCGAACTGTATATTCGCCTTCTTTAAGCTGCGCCAGCGTATAGACTCCCGCGTCGTTCGACTTTGTCGTAGTTTGCGTGTTAGTTGAATTGTGAGTGGCCGTTACCTCGATGTTCGGCGCAACGGCGCCGGTGGCATCAGTAACCGTACCGGTGATAGTAGCGAAGGTCGTCTGCGCATGGCCGAGGCCAGCACTGAGCAGAAATAAAAAGACAAAGCACAATGTGAGACTTCTCATGATGCTCCCTTCTTACTTGGAACCTTAAATCCAGTGCCCACCCACTGTCAAGGGGTGCGCTTTGATGGCAGCGTGATCCGCTGGTTTCCCACCCCTGGTTGCAAGACTGCTTTCAGAACTAATGGAGTTGAGCAAACCACCTGCGGTGGATCGCACGAATAGAACTGGCATTGGCGCTCGGGGTGGCGCCCCACGGCTGGTGTCTGGAAAGGTTTATACTCTGGGCCAACTGGTCCGCTGTCTTGTCTGCTGTTATGCCCGCTCGCACTTGGGCGACCATGTCCTCCAGGTAAGCCCGCTGCCCGCGCAGGATATCGGTCGTGCCGAGACGGCCATGTCCCGGCACCACGGTTTTTACATCCCACTGAGCTAGCGTGTCGAGGACCTTGATCCAGTTATCGAGATCGGCGTCCCGGTCGCCGGTATTATTTCCACTCGTCCAGTTCACGCACAGATCGCCGGTGACGAGAATCTTCTCCTTTGGCAAGTACGCAACGGCGTCACCAATCGTGTGACCCGGACCCACGCGAATCAACTCCACGCGGCGGTCGCCATCGTCAAAGGCCAAGCGTCCGTCGAAGAGGAGCGTCGGATGCTCAATCTGATATCCCTTGGCGCGACTCTCCTCGGCCACGGTCTTGTCGTGCTCGGAAGCGTTGGGCCGCTGGCCACGGTTTAGGACCTGATTACGCCAGTCCGCTTCGCCCTTGCTACGCGACTCGGTTCCGCATTCCCGCGAACAAACGATGACCGCCCCAGCTTCCATGAACACACTGTTCCCAAAGCTGTGGTCGGCGTGGTAATGGGTGTTGAAGACGAACCGGATCGGTTTGTTGGTTGTGCGCTTGATCTCCGGAATGATCTCCCGCGCGCCCCAAGGAAAGTTTGCATCGATCACCAAGACGTAATCCTTGAAGATCACCCAAGTACAGTTGGCGGGTCGGCGAATCACCGTGTCACCTTGCCAGAAGAACACGCCAGGTGCGAGTTGGGTCACCTTTGGATCCTGGCTCCGTGCGGCGATGAGCGTGAGGAGGACGAACACTACTACAAACGAGATTCGTTTCATGGCTTCCGGGTAGCGTCTCGCTATGGGTTGAGGCGCGCCGACTGATGCGCAGTCATCTGCCACTGATTTCCGTTCTTGACGTATACCTCAAGCGTCCGGACGCGATACGCGGGACGTCCGGCCGGTTTGACTTCGACCTGCCCTTCAAGAATCGCGGCGGTGCCATACACGCGTATCTTCACATCGGAATCCGTAAACGATTCATATCGGGATGGACCGGTCGTGACGGCGGCGATATATTCCGATTTGCTCTCGGTGCGCCCGTTCGAATGGGCA
>DASRHX010001081.1:0-7254 GCA_035650295.1 Bryobacteraceae bacterium
TTTCCGTCGCTATACCCACGAGCCGCTCCGGCGCCGTCCATGAGCAGATTCGCGTGCAGCGGAAGGTAAAGGTCCGGCGCCATCGCCGGATCGACTCCGAAGAATTCCGGCGGCGCCACGCCGATCACCGTAAAGGGCACATTGTCGACAAGAACCGGCTGTCCAATCGCATTCGCCCCTCCCCCAAAGCGCTGCTGGCTGGTCGCAAAACTGATCACGGCCACCGGCGCTGCCCCTGGACGGTCATCTTCGGAGCCGATCAGCCGTCCCGCCGCCGGCGACACTCCCAGGCCGCGAAAATACTCGCCGGTGACGAACTCCGTGCTCGCGTTCATGGCCTGCCCGCGGATGGCCAGGTTGCGGCTGAGTCCGTTGAAGTAGCCGAACAGTGTGGAAAAGACGGGATTCTCCTCGCGAAGCGTTTCGAATGCTGCGTAGGGGAACATCCCGCTGACCATGGCGCCTTTATCGCCCGGCCACGCCATGCCCTGTACCCCGTGCATCACGTGCACCCATTCCTTGTTCGCGTTCTGGGGCGGCCGGCTATGCCAATTCAAGACCACCAGCGACTCGGGATCAGCCACGGGCAGCGAGCGCAGCAGAATCGACTCCATCAAGCTGTAGATCGAAGTGTTGGCCCCGATACCGAGCGCCAGCGACAAGACCGCCAGGGCGCTGAACGCCTTGTTGGCGGCCATCGTGCGACAGCCATAGCGGATATCTTGGCCCAGTTCCGAAAAAAAACGTGTCATCCAAATCTCCCGTGAGTCTTCGTAATTCAGTTCGACGTTGCCAAATCGCCTGCGCGCTTCCGACATGGCGCGATCCGCCGTCATGCCGTCTGCTTCGAGTTCCGCGGCTTTTTCCGCAAGGTGGAGCTCCATCTCCTCACGCAGCGCGTCGCTGCGCCTGACGCTTTCTATCCAATAGCGCAGCCGTCGTAACACGGCCGTCACTGAGCCCCCATTACGCGCGCGATCGCCAACGTGAGTTTGGCGTACTTCCGGGTTTCAGCGGCTAGCTGTTTCCGCCCAGCAGCCGTGATCTTGTAGATCCTCGCCCGCCGATTATTCGACGTCACGCCCCAGACACCGTCGACCCAGCCGTTTAGCTCCAGCCGCTGGAGAGCGGGGTACAGCGAGCCCTCCTCGACGAGGAGCTCATTGTCGGAGGATTGTTGAATGAACTGGACTATGCCGTATCCATGGAGGTCGCGTCGCGACAGCGTCCGCAGAATCAACATGTCCAGTGAACCGGGTAACGAATCGTTCTTTTGCGACTTGCGCCCCATACCAAGAATTCTTAGCTTACGGCGGCGAGACTACGCGAGTCAAGTTCAGATCGGCCGGCCGGCGAGGCCGCGCCTGCATCGAAGGATTAGCGATCCCATCAGCTTGTAGACACTCTACAGAATATCGTGTAGACTGGCTACACAATGAACCCCAAAACGCCCTCGCGTGTCGAACTCCTCCAGGGCACGCTTGACCTGCTGATCCTCCGCACCTTGATGGCAGGACCCAGTCACGGTCATGCAATCGCCAAACACATTCAGCGCACTTCGGAAGATCTGCTGCAGGTGGAGACCGGCTCACTCTACCCCGCCCTCCACCGCTTGGAGGCAAAGGGCTGGATCGGAGCTTCCTGGGAGCTGTCGGATAAAGGCAAGCGCGCCAGGTACTATCGCCTCACTCCTCTCGGACGCAAACAACTTGCCAGCGAGCAATCCAAATGGCAGGCATTCTCGCGCGCCATGGGATTGATCTTGAACCCTGTGGATCAGGAAGGGCAATGAGTTCGTTTCTTACGAAATTGAAGTCGCTGTGGCGCGGGCCCCACAAAGAAGCTGAGCTCCAGGAGGAGATCCAGTTCCACCTCGAAGAGGAAGCCGGCGAGCGCCAGGCCCAAGGTCTGGCGGGCGAAGAAGCGCGGCACGCAGCCCACCGGGATTTGGGAAGCCTGGCGCTGATTCAAGAAGACACTCGCGCGGCCTGGCGCTGGACGCGCCTGGAGCGACTCGGGCGCGACGCCGGCTACGGACTACGCCAGGTTCGGCGGAATCCGGGATTCTCGGCGGTCGCGATTGCGACTTTGGCGCTCGGCATCGGCGGAATCACCGCAATGTTCAGCGCCTTCGACGCGGTGCTGATCCGCCCGCTGCCATACGCAAACGCGGACGAGCTCGTCATGATCTGGAATCGGATGCGAAGCCAGGACGTCACCTCAAAACACCAGCCCGCGCCCGCGGAGTATATCCAGTGGCGCCGCCTCAATACCGTATTTGTCGATCTGGCCGCGAGTCAGCCGGCGGACGCGACACTGTCCGCCGATGGTGAACCAGAGCAGGTTCCGGCACGCAAGGTTAGCTGGACTCTATGGAACGTACTTGGCGTGCCTCCTATGCTCGGACGTGGCTTCACGGAGGACGAAGACAAAAAGGCCGCGCGCGTAGTTGTGATCAGCCATGGGTTGTGGCAGCGCCGCTTCGGCGGGTCGCCAGGCGTCATCGGGCGTAAGATCTCGCTGAATGACGAGCCTCACGAGGTGATCGGGGTGATGCCGAAGGGCTTCTATTTCATGCCCTCGCGCGACATCGACATCTGGATGCCGGCCTCGTTCCCTCCCTTCATGCGAACGAATTTCGGATGGCACAACTCGCAGATTGTCGCGCGGCTCAAGCCCGGCGTCACACTGGAACATGCAAGGCAATCGATGGCTGCTTTGAGTATGCAGGTAACAGCCAAGGATTTCCGGGGTCCGCACTCGGTAAATGTAAACCCTCTGCGCGAAGAGATCGCGGGCAAGACGCAAGCCGCACTGATCGTGTTACTGTGCGCGTCGGCGGCGCTCCTGCTGATCGCTTGCGTTAATCTGGCCAATCTGCTCATGTCGCGTAGCGCGGCACGGACAAGGGAAGTAGCGGTGCGCACGGCCATTGGCGCGGGACGGGGAAGACTCGTCGCGCAATTCCTGACGGAAAGTCTTGTGCTCGCCGGACTCGGCGCCGTCGTTGGATGCGCACTCGCCCTGCCGGTGATGCGTTTTTTGGAGACGATTGTTCCCGAGAGCATGGGCCCGGTGCGGCTCACGATCGATTGGCGTGTCCTGATCTTCTCCGCCGCCGTTACGATAGCAGCGGCACTGATTTTCGGACTCGCGCCTGCACTGCGCGGGTCGCGATTCGCTCCGCAGGAAGGGTTGCGCGATGGAGGCCGCGGAGCTCCCGGCCCGCGCAGCCATTGGTTCCAATATTCGCTCATCATGGTTGAGACCGCGCTCGCCGTGGTGCTGCTGACCTGCGGTGGCTTGCTCCTGCAAACTTTCCTCCATCTACGGAATACCGATCTTGGAATCCGCAGTGAGAAGTTGCTGACCTTCGAAACGCCGCTGTTCCGCTACAAGGAGTTCGACAAGCGCGTGCCTTTTATCAACGCGCAGTTGGACAAGGTGCGCGCGATTCCTGGGGTCGTCAACGCCGGCGCAATTAATCGAATTCCATTCACGAACGCCGCCCATGCGACGTTTTATCGCCTGAATGGGCAACCCGCAAATGCCGTGTTTGGCCAGGTCGCGCTCATTCGGAACGTAAGCCGCGACTACTTCGCCACGGTTGGCGCGCAACTGCGCGAAGGCAGATTTTTCGATGCTTCGGATCGAAAGTCGAATTCTCCCGTGGCGATCATCAACGAGACGCTGGCGAACCGCGATTTTCCCGGCCGGTCGCCGCTGGGCCAGCGGCTCAAGTTCGGCGAGCTCGAGGAGAACGGCTATTGGTATACCGTCGTCGGCGTCGTGAAACCGATCCGTGAGAGTGGCGTGCTTGACGATGCCAAGCCTGCGATCTATCGCGTCTTTGAGCAATGCGATCAAGTGAACGAGCGCCTGAATGCCGGCATCGTGGTTCGAACGGCGGTCGAGCCGGCATCGATAATCTCTGCCGTCCGGCAGGCGATCTGGTCCATCGACGGGAATCAACCTGTGGCGCGTATTCAGACGATGGAACAGATCGTTGACCGCCAGCTCTCAACGTCGTCGCAAAGCACGGCGCTGTTTAGCGCATTCGCTCTACTCGCACTGCTACTCGCGTCGCTGGGAATCTACGGAGTACTCTCCTACGCCGTGACACAGCGCACGAACGAGATCGGCGTGAGGATGGCGTTAGGCGCGAAGTCCAGCGAGATATTGCTCTCCTTCGGTAAACGAGGATTGGCCTTGACGCTCACCGGACTTGTCATTGGCCTCGCGCTGGCGGCGATCGCGGCGCGCTCGATGACCAGTTTGCTTTACGGCTTCCGGCCCGGCTATGTACCAACGGTCACGCTGGTATCTCTCCTTCTCCTGGCGGTAGCAGCCTTAGCCTGTTTCGTTCCCGCGCGCCGTGCATCGCGTGTCGATCCGATGATTGCCCTGCGGAGTGAATAGTGCCATGAAATCGTTCTTACACAAATTAAGGTCGTTGAGGCGGGGACCGGACAAGGAAGCTGAACTCCAGGAGGAGCTCCAGTTCCACCTGGAAGAGGAAGCCGGCGAGCGCCAGGCGCAAGGTTTGGCCGCCGAAGGAGCGCGCCGCGCGGCCCGGCGCGAGTTGGGAAACACCGCCCGCATACACGAGGACACACGCGCCATGTGGACCTGGACATTCGCTGAGCAGTTCGTGCAGGACATTCGCTACGGATTGCGCACCATCGCCGCCAACAAGACCTTCAGCGCCATGGCGATCCTATCGCTCGCATTAGGAATCGGGGCCAACACGGCCATCTTCAGCTTCATGGATTCGATCCTGCTGCGCTCGCTGCCGGTGCAGGACCCGCAGTCGCTTGTGATCCTGAGCTGGCGCACTCCACAGCGCGACATGTACGGCTCGAACCGTCACAGCAATACCTTTGTCGATCCCAACGGGGGATTTGTCGGCGGGATCTTCTCCTACCCGGCATTCGAATTCCTTCGTAAGAACGATTCCGTTTTCTCGGTCGTTTTCGGTTATCAGGGCGCCGGCGACCTCAATCTCTCATACCGCGGCCACACCGAGCTCGCCAAGTCCGAATACGTCTCCGGAGACTATTTCCGGGGCCTCGGAATTCGGCCTCTCGCCGGACGGCTCATTGGCCCGGAGGAGGATCGGGCAGGGGCTCCGGGCACCGCCGTCATAAGCTACGCCTTGAGTCAAGGACGTTTTGGCGGGCCTGAAAATGCCGCCGGGCAATCGATTCAGATCAACAATCTTCCGTTTACGGTGATTGGCGTGACGCCTCCGGAGTTCTTTGGCGCGGACCCCGACGTTTCTCCGGACGTGTACATTCCGATGCACGCACGCATGGTTCTCGACAAGCGGAAGGACGAGGTGGCCGCCACGTGGATGGATCCGAACTTCGATTGGGTTGTGCCGATGGCGCGCTTGCGTCCCGGCGTCAGCCGCATGCAAGCACAGGCCGCGGCCACCGGCCCGTTCTCAGAATGGGCGCGCACATCCCGCACAAAACGCCGGGCGAACAATGTCCCCACGCTGCTCGTGCGAGAGGGCTCAGGCGGCCTCGACAGTTTGCGGCGGAAATATTCCAAGCCCCTGTTCATCCTGTTGACGCTCGTCGGCCTCATCCTTGCCATCGCCTGCGCGAATATCGCCAACTTGCTCCTGGCGCGGGCAGCCGCCCGGAAGCGGGAAATCGCACTTCGGCTGAGCGTGGGCGCCGGACGGCTTAGAATCCTCCGTCAACTCCTCACGGAAAGCGTGCTGCTCGGCCTGCTCGGCGGCGCACTAGGCATTGCGTTCGCCATCTGGGGAATCCGTTTCCTCACGCTGCTGCTGGCAAACGGACGCGAAAACTTCACACTGCGCGCGGAGTTGAACTGGCACGTCCTCGCCGTCGTCGCTGGCCTCTCCCTATTGACAGGCGTGCTGTTCGGACTTGCTCCCGCGCTCCAGTCCACACGGGCGAGCGTTGTTCCGGCACTGAAGGAGTCGCGCACCGGCGAGGCCCGTGGACACGGGTTTCGCGGATTGAGCCTCAGCCGCATTCTGGTGGTCACGCAAATCGCCTTGACCCTCGTCATCCTGGTCGCGGCCGGGCTGTTCGTGCGGACGCTTTCCAATCTCGCCTCCATTCAACTTGGGTTCAACCAGGAGAATCTGTTGACGTTCCGATTGAACGCCCAGCAGGCCGGATACACAGCCCCCGAACTTGTCTCCTATTACAACGATCTTCTGAAACAGTTCCGCGCGATTCCCGGCGTGCGCGCCGCAACCATGTCGGCTCATACTCTCCTCGGAACCGGGTCCAGCGGAACCACCGTAAACGTGCCCGGTACGGCGCCTCAGAACAGCAGCATCCTGACCGTAGGAGCCGATTTCTTCTCCACCATGCAGATTCCCATGCGGTTTGGCCGCGAAATCGCCGAGCGTGACCGCCCCGGCTCACCCGTGGTGGCCGTGGTGAATGAAGAGTTCGCCAAACGCAGGTTCGCCGGCCGGAATCCGCTTGGGCAAACCCTTTCCGTCGAAGGTACGTGCCCGATGTGCAGCATCGAAATTGTCGGCGTCTCGGCGAACGCGCTCTACGGCGACCTCAAGGAAACCGCGCCGCCGACGGTCTTCCTGTCCTTTGCGCAGCAGGGCGGTTGGGCGTCCGTGAACGAAATGGTGTACGAGCTCCGCACCGCGGGCAACCCACTCAACTACGTCCGCCCGGTGCGCGATCTTGCGCAACGCGCGGACCACCGCGTGCCCGTGTTCGACGTGAAGACCCAAAGCGCGCGGATCGACCAGACGATTAGCCAGGAGATCACGTTTGCCCGGCTGTGCACTGCGTTTGCCATCCTCGCCTTGGCCATCGCTTGCGTAGGTCTCTACGGCACGTTGTCCTACAACGTCGCCCGCCGCACCAGCGAGATCGGAATCCGAGTGGCGCTCGGCGCACAGCGCGCGCGTGTGGTTTGGATGGTTCTGCGCGAAGTTCTGATCCTGTCGGCGGTGGGGCTGGCGATTGGTCTGCCCGCAACCTATGCCGCGTCGACAGTGGTCGAAACGTTTCTCTTCGGCATGAAACCGAACGATCCGCTGGCGCTCGCAGGATCGGTGGCGACCATGGTAAGCGCGGCGATTCTGGCAGGCTACCTTCCCGCCCGCAACGCGTCGCGGATCGACCCGATAGTCGCGCTGCGGCAGGAGTGAAGCTTCACTTCACTGGAGTAGCCGTTACTTCAAGCTGCATCTTCCGCTTCGAGTTGAGGTCGTCGGAAGAAAACAGCGGGGTCAGCTTT
>DASRHX010001082.1:0-6783 GCA_035650295.1 Bryobacteraceae bacterium
CTTCTCCTCGAATGCCACCGCGCCGCATACGGATAGGCCATCGGTCAGCAAATCAGTGATTGCCGAGAAGCTGTGGATCCGCACGTTGGCGAGCGAGGCAGCCTTCTGGTAGAGCGTGCGGGATATTTCGCGGCCCGTGGAGTCTCCATGGGCATGCAGCACTCGGCTGCGCGAATGCGCGCCTTCGCGGGCGAACAAAAGCTTGGAGCCTTCGCGGTCAAACTCGGCTCCCCAGGCAATCAGCTCTTCGATTACCCGCGGACCCTCTTCCACAAGGGTGCGGACGGCGAGTGGGTCGCAAAGCCCGTCGCCTGCCTTCAGGGTGTCCTGCTCGTGCAGCGAGACCTCATCGTCGTCGCTCAGCGCCGCGGCAATTCCACCCTGTGCGTACTCTGATGAGGATTCATGGAGGCTATCTTTGGCCAGTACGAGCACGCCTCCGGCTCGGGCGAGTTCAATGGCAGCACGTAATCCAGCCACGCCCGCGCCCACAACGAGGAAATCTGTTTGAAGTGATTCTTCGGTCTGCGGCGTGATGTCCTAATGGTACAACGAGAGTATGCCGACCTTTGTTGTCGAGACGCCGCGGGAACGTTATCCCGTGGACGTTTCGCGGGGAGCCCTGTCCGCACTCTCCGGTCACATCCCAGCCAAGGCAGGGAAGCTTTTTGTAGTCACTACGCGTGATGTATGGAACCTGCATAGCGACCGCATGAAGTCGGCTCTGGGCGGCAAGTCTTTCGAGGTGTTGTTCTTTCCCGGCGGAGAAGAACGTAAGCGCATGGCTTCGCTGGAAGAACTCGCCGAACAGATGTTGCAAGCCGGGGCTGACCGGACGAGTATCGTCATCGCTTTCGGCGGGGGGATCGTCGGCGATCTAGGCGGGTTTCTGGCCGCCATCTTCATGCGCGGCATTCCTGTGATTCAAGCGCCCACAACCTTGTTGGCCCAGGTGGATGCCGCAGTTGGTGGCAAAACGGGCGCCAACCTCGTCGGTGGGAAGAACTTGATCGGTTCGTTTCATCAACCTCTGGCCGTGCTGATCGACCCTGACGTGCTCACCACGCTCCCTGCCCGCGAATACCGGGCTGGTCTTTACGAAGTGCTCAAGTGCGGCATTATACGCAGTCCCGGGCTGTTTGAACGCATGTCGGGTGATGCCGCCAAAGTGCTCGCAATGGATCCAGCCATCGTCGAGGAGATCATTGCCGAAAGCGTGCGCATCAAGGCCGAGGTTGTTTCGGCCGACGAGAAGGAAGGCGGCCTCCGCCGCATTCTGAACTACGGCCACACGATCGGGCACGCGCTCGAGGCGGAGACCCAGTACAAGCGGCTGCTTCATGGCGAGGCGGTGGCGTTTGGCATGCGCGCCGTGAGCCACTTGGGCCGTCTGACCGGAACTTGCAGTGAGGCCGACGCCCGGCTGATGAACGATTCCATCTCGGCGTACGGAGCGCTCCCTGCGCTGGATGGCGTTACGGTGGATTCGCTCGTCTCCCGGCTCGGCAGCGACAAGAAGACGATTCAAGGCCGTGTTCATTTCGTTCTCGCCGAGAGCATTGGAAGCGTTGTGGTGCGTTCCGGCATTGAGGAGTCGCTGATTCGCGAAGCTACGTGTTGCGCGCTTAAGGAGTTAGCCGCTGCGTGAACGAGGTGATCCATAGTCCTTCGGAGGGTTCCCGGCCTCATGGTGTCGAGGGCGAACAGCAGGTGGCTCGCTGGGTGCGGCGCATGTTCGATGGCGTCGCTCCGCGTTATGACCTGTTGAACCATGTGCTCTCGGGCAACATGGACCGGCTGTGGCGCGCACGCACGGTAAAGCGGCTGTCGCGCGAGATTGCGGCTCTGGACGCCGTAGTGATCGACCTATGCTGCGGTAGCGGCGATCTGATGCTGTCGCTGGCCAAGCGGCGCGGAGCCACGGTGTTCGGCTCCGACTTCTGCCATCCGATGCTGATTGAGGCTTCGCGCAAGGCGGCGACGCACAAGGCCGTGACGCCTTTGTTTGAAGCTGACGCGATGAATCTTCCACTCGCTTCGTCTTCAACCGACGTCCTCACCGTGGCCTTCGGCTTTCGCAATCTGGCCAACTATGAGAAAGGCTTGCGCGAAATGTACCGCGTGCTCAAACCCGGCGGCACGGCGGCCATCCTCGAATTTTCCACGCCGCCGAACCGCGCTTTCCGCAGAGTGTACGACTTCTATTCGCTCCGTGTGCTCCCGCGTATCGGTGCGATGCTCTCCGGAAGGGGCGCCGCCGACGCTTATCGCTACTTGCCCGAAAGCGTCCGCCGGTTCCCTGACGCAGATAGGCTCGCACTGTTGATGAGCCATTCGGGATTTCAGAATGTGCATTTTGATCGAATGACTTTCGGAATTGTGGCTTTGCACATTGGTGTCAAATAACCGTAGATCAGATTGAGCCGTGCCATACTGATCTGCGGCATGAACCGTGCGGATTTCGCTGACGAGTTTCCTGGCCGACTTGTACGAACGTCGGTGATCGAACAGCTGTCGTCTGGCCCTGAAACAACGGAATGCGACGCATACATACCCGCCTCGCTTCCACCGCTCTTCTCGATTACACCGCAGATCGTGCGAAAGCTCTCGGCTGCCGATCGTGCGTTAGGTGAGCTTTCGGGCCTTACGAAAACTATTCAAAATCCGCTCCTTCTGATCCAACCGTTCTTGAGGCGCGAGGCGGTCCTGTCATCAAGGATCGAGGGTACGCGTACGACTCTCGAGGAACTCTATGCTTTTGAGGAACAGAT
Source organism: Bryobacteraceae bacterium (assembly GCA_035650295.1). GTDB lineage: Bacteria > Acidobacteriota > Terriglobia > Bryobacterales > Bryobacteraceae > JAFLBB01. The sequence goes on from DASRHX010001082.1 coordinate 2,772, forward strand.
TCCGTTGTTTCAGGAGGATGATGATCGGTCGCGCCAGGACGCCCAGGAAGTACTCAACTATGTCCGTGCCCTCCAATTCGGGCGAAGAGTGGCACACACTCAGCCACTCGGCTTGCCTGTCATGCGTGAACTGCACAAGACCCTCCTACGCGGCGTAAGAGGCGAATCGGCGGTACCCGGGGAGTTCAGGACCATCCAGAACCACATAGGCGAGCCTGGGTCAAGAATTGTAGACGCGCGCTTTGTTCCTCCACCCCCACTTGAGGTAGAACCGTTACTTAGAGATCTTCATGCATACATCAGCAAGACTGATGACGACTGGCCGCCGCTGGCGCGATTGGCTTGGATTCACTACCATTTCGAGGCGATCCATCCGTTCCGAGATGGCAATGGCAGAATCGGGCGACTGCTGGTTGTGCTTCTGCTCGAATCCTGGGGCCTATTGCCCGAACCACTCCTTTACCTTAGTGCCTACTTCGAACGCAAGAAGCAGGAATACTACAATCATCTCCTAGCCGTGAGTCTGCGGGGCTCGTGGCACGAGTGGTTGTCGTTCTTTCTTGATGCGGTCGAAACCCAGGCCCTGGATGCCATTCAGCGTGGAAAGCAACTCCAAATGTTGCGGCAGGAGTGGGAGAATCAATTGAAAGCGAATCGAGCTTCAGCGTCTGCGGTACGGTTAATGGCTGAGCTTTTCGTGACTCCTGTTCTAACCGTGACGCGGGCCCAGCAAGCAGCCGGGCTCGATAGCTACCGTGGTGCCCGTATTACGCTTGATCGTCTGCTTAAGCTCGGATTGGTCCGCGAAGGTGGGCGGCAGAAGCGGCCCAAGGTCTATGTTGCACAAAAGATATTGGATATTTGCTCGGGACCGTGAGATCGGATACTGCGGTATCATTCATAGGTGCGAATTATACTTTTTGATATAAAAGTATAATTGAAGTAAGCCATGCTCTTTCTGTACCATCCCTCCCCCGTTGGCGAGCTTCTGCTGGCAGGCGAAGGGTCCTCGCTAAGCATGATTGGATTCCCCGCAGGTAAGGGACGGCGCGATCCACATCAGGATTGGACCGAGGACCGGTCAGCTTTTAGCGCCGCACGCCAGCAACTGGACGAGTACTTCGAAGGGAGGCTGCGGCAGTTTGATATCCCGCTTGCCCCTCGAGGAACTGAATTTCAACTTGCAGTTTGGGAGGCGTTGACGCGCATTCCTTTTGGACAGACGATCGCTTACCGTGATTTGGCGATCCGGATCGGAAACCCTAGCGCTGTACGGGCTGTGGGCGCCGCCAATGGCGCCAATCCCATTCCGATCGTCGTTCCGTGCCACCGCGTGATCGGCGCCGATGGGAGTCTCACCGGTTTCGGCGGCGGCCTCGACACAAAGCGGTGGCTGCTGCGTCACGAAGGGGCGGTTGGGCACACCGAGCGGACGGAACAGGGCGCACTTCCGTTTGCGGAGGGATTGCAGTAACTTTCAGCGGCTGCGTTCGAGGCGGCGCCTGCGGCGGGCCGATTCCAGCGCGTCTCCCGCGGGCGCGCGGCGGCGTTCGGCGTTGCGCACTTGCAACTCATCCATCCCGAAATAATGGGCCACTTCGTGCCACACGGTATCGCCAACGACGCGTTCGAGCTCCGTGTCGTCGCGCGCCATGCGCTCGTGCGGACCCTGATAGATGGTGATCGTATCGGGCATGGCGAAGGGTTCGCTGACGCTGCGCATGGGAAGAGGGCGGCCATGGTAGAGACCGAGCAGTCCGGGCCGGGGGGGTTCGGGCTCGACGATAATCGCAAGATTCGCCATCCGCTGGCGGAACCTTGGCGGAATGGCTGCAATGGCGCTTTCCACCAGTTGGTCAAAGTCGCGGCTTCGCATCCACTTCCATTATCCTGAAGAGAAGCCCGCCACGGCTGCGGAGGCGGCGCCTCCGACACACTCATGGAACAAAACAGCAACGCGGAGAAGCTGCGCACGGTCGCGCACAATGTCGGAATCGGCCACATCGGACGCCATATTTTTCTGTGCGCCGATCAGACAAAACCCAAGTGTTGTGACAAGGAGGCGGGAATTGAAGCCTGGGAATACCTGAAGAAACGCTTGGGCGAGTTGGGGCTTATGCAGGCCGAGCCGTGTGTGTATCGCACCAAGGTTAATTGCCTACGCATATGCGAGCAGGGACCGATAGTGCTCGTTTACCCGGAGGGAATCTGGTATCACTCAGCGACGCCTGAGGTGCTTGAGCGCATCATTCAGGAGCATCTTATCGGCGGCAATGTAGTAAGCGAGTACGCATTCGCGGGGAACCCATTGCCGGAGCCGGGGCAATGAGCGCGAAGCGAATTGTCGTGGCCATCGACGGTCCGGCCGGCGCGGGTAAAAGCACCATCGCACGCCGTATCGCCTCCCGGATGGGATTTCTCTATATCGATACGGGAGCTATGTACCGCGCCGTGGCACTGTGGGCGCAACGTGCCGGCGTCGGCCTCGAGGATCATCTGAATCTGGAACAGCTGGCGAGAGCGGCGGAGATTGAACTGCGCTCGAATCCATCGGGCGTTCTATTGAACGGTGAGGACATTACGGAATTGATTCGCAATGCGGAGATCTCACAGGCCGCTTCGAAGGCGTCGGCCATTCCTGGCGTGCGCCGCGCACTGGTGGAGAAGCAGCGCGCCATGGGTGAGGTGACCTCGATCGTCATGGAGGGCCGCGACATCGGGACGGTAGTGTTTCCTGATGCGGAGGTAAAGATCTTCCTCGACGCCGCGCCGGAAATTCGTGCACAGCGGCGCCTGGACGAACTGAAGGCCAAGGGGCCAACCGACCAGACGTTCGATTCCGTGTTGAAGGACATCACCGAGCGCGACACGCGCGACCGCAGCCGCAGTGAAGCGCCGCTGATGCAGGCGCCCGACGCCGAATATGTGGATTCGACGCGGCACTCGATCGAGCAAGTGGAAGAGCGGATTCTCGCCCTGGTGCGGGCGCGATTTTCCAACGGGAAGGAACTGAAGAAGTGAGCGAGTTTACCCAGCGGGGGCTGGTGGTGATGAAGTTCGGCGGTACGAGCATGGGCTCGGCGGACCGGATTCAAGTGGCGGCGGAGCTGAGCGCCAAGGAACAAAAGAGCAGGCCCGTATTGGCCGTGGTCTCCGCGATGTCGAAGGTTACGGACCTGTTGCTCGACACACTACGTCATGCCGAAGGTGGCGACCGCGAGGGCATGGAGTCAAACATTGCCGCCCTCGCCGAGCGCCACTATGAGACATGCGATCAACTGCTGCCCGCCGCTTCGCGGGAGGAGGTACGCACGGGCATCGATGAATTGGTGACCGAGTTCAAGCGCATCGCGAGCGGAGTGCTCATGCTGGGCGAGCGGCCTGCGCGCAGTGTCGACGAAGCCGTGGCTACGGGCGAGCGATTGTCGGCGCTGCTCATGTCCAGTTACCTGCAGTCGCAGAACGTTCCTTCGGTTGCGGTGAACGCGCGAGAGGTGATCATCACCGACGCCGTGTTTGGTAATGCAACGCCGCTGATGAGGCCGACGCGAGAGAAGGCCACGGCCGTGTTGCTGCCGTTACTGGCGAAAGGCACGCTGCCGGTAGTCACGGGATTCAATGGCGCAACGGCCGACGGGCGCGCGACCACGCTAGGCCGCGGAGGCTCGGATTTTTCAGCATCCATTCTTGCCGCGTCGCTCGATGCGGCCGAGCTCTGGATTTGGAGCGACGTGGATGGCATTCTCTCGGCCGATCCGCGTTTAGTTGACAGCGCGCGTGTTCTGGAGGAAGTCACCTACGCCGAGGCGGCCGAGTTGGCTTACAACGGAGCGAAGGTGCTACACCCGCGCACCTTGGCCCCGCTGGTGTCGCTCAAAATTCCAGTGTGGAGCAAGAACAGCTTCTCGCCGCAGAAACCAGGCACGAAGATTGTACCCACTATCGCCAATCCAACGGGCCCCCGTGCGGTCACTTCGATGGGCAACGTCGCGCTGGTGAGCCTTGAACCATC
>DASRHX010001083.1:0-2935 GCA_035650295.1 Bryobacteraceae bacterium
GGATTCCGATTTCCGGGACAAAAGAATCTGTCTCTCTCGGTGCTCAACGAGTCCCCGTGGGGACCGTCGAGCTTGGCGATCCAGAAATTGCTGCCGGGATCGCCGAACAGGACCACGTGGTAAATTTCGAAGTCGGTGGGCGTGACGTCCTTGTCGTCCTTGATGCGCAAGTGGCGTCGGAAGGCGGGTTGGTATTGGCGGTGGAAGACTTCGAGAATGCGGAGGGCCTGGCGGTTGGCGGCGGCATTCCAGGGAGAGCCGGTGGGTTTGACGATGAGGAGCGGTTTGAGAAACGCGTCGTCGATGGGGGCGTGAGGCGTATTGGGCGCAACCAGGAAGGCAATGTGCAGAGCCTCCATAAAGCGTAGACGGTTGGTGAAGGATTGGCCTTCGAAATGAAAACCTTCCTGCGCGAGTTGGCGGCGGGCCGCGACGCGCTTCGAGAATCCATTCGTAGGTGTTGCCGAAGATGCGGCACATGGGCTGCTGGTGGGACGCGAGGTCGGGGAGGATGCGCATTCGGTGAGATTCGTTGGAAAAGCCGCACAGAGCGATGCGATCGGAATCGACCTTGTATGCCTTGGAAACGACGGCGATGCCTTCGAAGACGTCGGCCTCACCGGGCTAGTGAAAGGCGTTGTTGCCGCGGCCGAACAATTCAATTTGAATGGTGCCGGGCAGGTACGGGCGGTCGGCTCCCCGCCGAGGGAAGGCGTGGATGAACTCTACTTCGTAGCGAGTGACGTAGCGGCCGTGCTCAATGACACGGCGACGGATTCTTTTCGGAAGAATTCTTCCGGATACATCAGGACCCAGCGGGCGGCTTCGGCGAAAATTTCGACGTCGACCAAGAGTGCATCATTGGCGCCAGCCGTGCGGAGGGAGTGGATCTCCCCGTCGAGTCGAGCAAGGGGGGACTTGATCTGATTCAACTCATCCGCACCGGGGAGATAGGGAGTGGTCCGAGGGCGGAAACGGGTCCAGGGAAGGATCTCACCGGGGCGACCCTGTCTGGGGGAGGAAACCTGAACGGTCTGGCAAACGGCGAGGCAGGCGACTAGGAAAGGAAATGAAACTGTGAGCGATCTCATTGGTTGTTCCTTCCGGGCTTCCAATTTCGAGCGTGACCATGTCACCGCCATGGGCAGGATTCGTGCCGGGCATTGATGTATAGTGAGGCAAATCGAACGCAAACGAAAGCGTTAGGAGTAAGGAGAAACGTCCATGAAAAGCTCACCAATCCTCTCCCTGGTGGCATTTGCAGCCGGTGCGCTGTTTTACACAGCCTCGGGAGCCGCACAGGAACGGGAACTTAAGGACGAGTCAGGGAAGTTCATCATTCGCTATGTCATTGAGGCACCGGCGTCGCTCGCGCCGGCGAAGACAACCGACCCAGCACAGCAGGCCGGGTTAATTTTGTGCTTTCAAGAACACGACATGCCTACGGACAACGACATCTTTCCGGTACGCCAAGCGCTGATTCGCGCGGGAAAGCTCGACCAGTACGTGCTGCTGGCCGCAGCTCCGCAGACGCGGAAGTTCGGGCCGGCGGATCATGAACCGATCGAGAAGCTTCTCGCGTGGGCGAAGAAGACGTATCCGATCAATCCGCGGCGCGTGTACATGTTCGGGAAGGGAGAAGGCTCCAAGATTTCGATGGAGTTCATGATGACACACCCGAACCTGGTTACAGCAGCGATCGGCTATAGCTGGGGTGCGTGGCTAATGCCCTCGGAGATCACGGAGCCGATCGACTTTGTGAACTCGGCACCCGAGATTTATTTGACTCTCGGACGCCGCGATCTGGCGCATCACCTGACGTGCGTGCGAGATGCTTATCTGCGGTTGAAGGCGAAGGGTTACCACGTCATCAACCGTGAGTTCGATGAACTGAATGACCGCAGCTATCATCAGCCGAGCAACGACGATGCGCTGGCCTGGGCCACGCGGCTGCGGAACAAGAATCAGCCGCTATCGGCAGAGGAGTCCAAGATTCTGCAGGCCCATGCGGGACCTCCGAAGGCGGTGAACGGTTACTACCCAGGGCTGGCGCTGGTGGGCGGTGCTCCAGCCGGGAAAGTTTTGGAGAGGCTATTCGCATCGAAGGATGAGGCGGTGCGGGCCGCAGCAGCGGAGACGTGCAAGCATGCAATCTTTAGCGCGTCGACGACGGAGGCACTTGCGAAGCTGGCGGTGGATCCTTCGCCGAAGGTGCGGCAAAGCGCTATGCGGGCATTGGCGATGTATGCGAACTGGCGGTATCCAGCGGCGCAGCAGGCGCTGATTGGAGTTGCGACGGACTTGAAAGCTGATCTGGCAGATCGTATCAACGCGGCTGATGGACTGGGCTATGCGGTGCGCTTCCAGGCGAAAGGTGTTCGGCAGGATCCCGCAATGTTTGCGGCGCTTGTGGCGCTTTCGCAAGACAAGCATGAGCATGTACGGGCGCCGGCTGTCGCCGCATTGGCCCCTGCGTATGAACCTCCACCTGCGGGCGCGGCACGGCGGCGTAGCCCGGAAGGCGGCTGGGAGAAATGGCTGAATGAAATTGCCGCTGTCACGAATACGGACTTCCAGAAGTACGAGGTGTGTCGATCCGGAAAGAACCTCGATGCACTGGCAAGCAGCTTCTGCGCAGCCGGTGCCGCGCTGCTTGGCCGGAACTGGGCGACAGGTCAGCCAAGGAAGGTGGATCTTGTTGGCGCTTTCCAAGGAATGACGAAAGCGGCCGACGCGGGATATGTTCCGGCTCAGGCAGCGCTGGCGATGATGTACGCCACGGGCAAGGGCGTAAAGCAAAACTACGAAGAAGCCGGCAAGTGGTGGATGACGGCGGGGGAAGGCGGCGACCTGGCGTCGGCTCGCTATGCCTGGAACATTTACCGCAACGGCAAAGGTGTGCAGCGCAATCCGGCGAATGCGAACAAGATGGCCG
>DASRHX010001084.1:0-2813 GCA_035650295.1 Bryobacteraceae bacterium
AACTGAGACGACGATGCCGGAGACGAGGAAAGGCAGGGCGCTCACGATATAGACGCCCGCGAGGGCGGTGTTGGTCATCTCCGGTTCGCGAGTAAGGATAAACGTTACCGACAAGACGACGAAGAAGGCGTTCAGCGTAGAGAGCAAGGCGAGTTTTCGCCACACCGAGCCGGGCCAGCCGTGCACGACGTAACTGAAAACGCCTCCGGCGCCAAGACCAAACAAGGCGATGGAGATGGCAAGGAAGGCGAAGTGATAGTAGAAAACGACGGAGAAGATGCGGGTGAGCGTGAGCTCCAGCATGAGCGTCGCAAGCGTGGTGAGGAAGACGCCGGTATACACCAGCGGCCAGCGCAGGCCTGAGGAATTGACCGCAGAAGAGATGCGAGACAAGTTACTATCCTACGGCACTGCGGGGATACGGTCTGGGCTGGTCCCCGTGCTCGCGCGGCGGTTCAGCAGGCGGCGCCGCCACTGAGGCATTCGTACACCTTGCATTCGGTGTGACGGCCACGGCGCGGGGATTGTTTCAAGAGCCGCGACAACTCGTCTCGTAACGCGGTGAGCGCGGCGATTTTGCGGTTTAGTTCGGCGACTTTCAGTTCCACCTGGCCGCACATATCCTGGCAGCCGGCGTCGCGGCGTTCGAGGGCGAGGAGGCCTTCAATCTCCTTGAGCGTGAAGCCGAATTCGCGCGCCTGGCGGATGAAGCGCAGGGCGCGAACCGCGGCGTCGGGGTAGTGGCGGTAGGACCGGCCTCGCGGCGGCTGGGGAATCAGGCCGAGCCGTTCGTAGTAGCGAATGGTCTCGACATGAACTCCCGCCTCGGCCGCCGCGACGCTGATGGTCCTTGCTTTACTGAATCGCTCAGCCGCCGGCGCATTCACGGTAACACTCGCAGGGCGGCTCGCACGGGGGACTGCCTTGCGGGCAGCCTTCCGGGCAACAGGGGCAGTTGCAGCATTCACAGCACTTGGTTTCATTTGCGTTGGTCATCGTGTGACCTCCTTCAGTGTAACTGTAAACTCCGTACGTAACTACGGAGTCAAGAGGTCCCTGAGAAAAAATCAACGCGGGTAAGGATGGCCGCGCAATGTGGCGAAGGCGCGGTAGATCTGTTCGGCGAGCATGGCTCGGGCGAGTTCGTGTGGAAAGGTCATTGGTGACAGGGAAATCAGCACGGTAGCACGCGAGCGCCATTCCGGCGGCAGCCCGTCGTGGCCGCCGAGGATGAACACCGCGTCGCGCGACTCGTCCTCCCAGGCGCGGATTTGCGAAGCAAAGCCAGCCGAATCCCAACGCTTTCCCGCGGGATCGAGCATGACGAAGGCCGCAGCGGGATGCTTTTCCCAAAAATCCGCGCGGCGCGGGTTTACCTCGCGCATCTCGCACTTGGCCCAACGCGAGGTGCGTTTGAGGTACTCGGCGGCGATCGCGTTAGCGTGGTCGTCGCGCGCCTTGCCGACGTAGTAGACGAAGAGGTGCACTTAGGGCGCCTGTGGCTCCGGGCGCTTGAGCGTGATGACGGCCGGCGGCGAGCAGACTCGCTGGCCGGGCGAATTAGCGGGCCAGCCGCAAACGATTACTTCGCTGTTCATGGCGGGCAGATCGCTGGGGATGGCGAAGTTCACTTGCTGGATTCCGTTGAGGCCTGGAGCCGGTCCGGCGAAGAGTGGCTGGGAAATTTCGCGGTCGTGGATCTTCGCTGAGATCGTGCCCAGCGAAGCGGCGGGCAGGCCAGAGGCGAAGACTTGGAAGATATTGCCGACGAACTCGGGATCCTGCATGGAATTCGGAACACTGTTCTGGTTGAGGACGCCATTGGGATAGATTGCCGGGGCCGCCGCCGTGAGGGCGACGGTGAAGGGTGCGCCAGGGATGAAGTCGGCGGTGTATATCAATTGCGCGGTGGAACGGAACCCGAGGGCCGCGGGAACGACAAATTGGACGCGAGTGTCGGTGGAGGTCAGGATGGGCGCGTCGATATTGTCGATGGTGACCTGCATCTGAGCGCCCTTCAAGCGCACGCCTTCGAGGACAGCGCGCGAGCCGGGCACCAAAGTGGCAAAGCGAGGATCGGCCGAGTTGTACACCTTGGATACCGCGGGCCGCACGATTGGCTTGGGCGCTTCCGAAGCCGTGAGCGACACGGAGAGGAGGCGCGTTCCCGCCAGCGGACCGGCGTCGATGACGAGCGTAGCGCTATAAAAGCCAGGTGCTGTCAGTTTCTCGGGGTAGGCGTCGAGAATGATGGAGGCGTTGTTGGTGCCGATTTCGCGGCTCACGCGCAGCCAGCCAGTAGGGCCATCGCGGGCGTACTGGATGGTGGCGGTCCAGATCATGAGGCCGCCATTGTCATTCAGAATGCGTATGAACTTGCCGAGGTAGCCAGGAACACCGGCCGTCGCCTGAAAGATGAGAGGAGGAGCGTCGACGAACAGACGAGGGAAGTAGTCGGCGTTGCAGTCCTTGATGATGGCGCAGTCGACTGCGGGAGTTACCGCGGCGAACCGTGGAACTGGCGCCGTTTCGCTGGCGGTCTTCACATCGCTCAGCGGACCGTATGTGACACTCGCCTGGGCGACAGTGAGCTTGCCGCCGGCCGGTGGAGGCAGGGCGAGGAAGGTAGAGATCTGCGCGCTCTCGAGGATGGAAGGAGACGCGTCATAAATCTCGTAGACGGCAATGCCAGCGCCGTTGAACAGAGGAACACCCGAAGCACCATCGAGTGTGATGGGACCGGCGGCGCCGAAGGGAGGAGCCCAAGCGAGTGCTCCACCGCCGCCATTAGCGTCGTGGCCATGGACGCGAAT
>DASRHX010001085.1:0-9753 GCA_035650295.1 Bryobacteraceae bacterium
AATTGCCGATGCCGGAGGCGCCGAGACGATTGAGCGCGTTGGGTACGGTCACTGTGAAGTAGTTGCCGGTCTGCATTGACAGGAGATTGGATAGCTCCCAACCGCCGAACACGCCGTTGAGAATGCCCCCGCGGTTCATCCATCGCCTTCCCTTGCCGACCGGCAGTTCGTATGCGACAGAACCGATGAAGCGATGGCGCACATCGAAGTTCGAGTTTGCACGATTGGCGTCGATATTGCGGAAGTCCATCAAACCGCCACCGCCGGGGCCGAACTGTTCGGGAATGTTGTCGATGGAGTGGCTCCAAGTGTATGCGCTGGAGAAGTAGAGACCGCTTGCGTAGCGGCGCTCCAGTTGAAGGTCGAGACCGTGGTAGTTTGCCTGGCCGAACGGCGCGCGGAAGTTGATGTTGTTCCAGTTGGGGACGCGGCGGCGTTGGCGCTCGGTGGCCGGAGGCCCAATTTCCGAGCCGTTCCAGTTGTAGCTATCCAATAGAAAGTTCGAACTGGAACCGACGTAGGCGACCGTGAGGGCGAGGTTCGAGGTAATTTCGCGCTGCACGGCTGCGTTCCACTGATAGATGGTAGGAACCTTGTAGCCGGTGTCCCAGACGTTCCAATTGAGGTTCTGCGGGGGTGATGTCGTGGAGCCGAGGAAGTTTGCAGGATAGCCCGTGCTGAGTTGAAACGCCGGCGTCGTGGGAGTGGATTGGGCGGTGACGCTGCGGTTGTAAGGCCAGTTGTTGATACCCCGGGCGTCGGCGCCGAGCGAACCCTGACCGCCATAGAATATGCCGCTGGAGACGCGGAAGATGGTGCGATTGGTCACCTGATAGGCGAAGCCGATGCGCGGCGCCCAGTTGTTCGTGTCATTGTTGACGAGCCCGCGGCAGGACCAACTGCCGCACGCATTGGCGTATACGATGTTGCCGAAATTGGCGCCATTGCCGAGGTCGAGGCGGTTCATGTTGTCGTACTTCTCGACCCACGGTGAAGAGAGCTCATAGCGGAGGCCGAGATTGACCGTGAGGCGCGGGGTAACCTTCCAGTCGTCGAGTGCATAGAACATATAGTTCTGAAAGCGCATGGCGCCTTGCAGGAATGACGTGAGCGCGGCCGAGCTCGGCATGCCGAGCAAGAAATCACCGAAGCTGATGCGCGAGAAGTTTCCATTGAAGGAAATGTTGCCATGTCCGGTGGCACCGCCAAAGATGTCGGAACGGTTCCAACGAACGTCGGCGCCGAACTTGAAATTGTGATTGCCGCGGTTCCAGGAGAGATTGTCCAAATACTGGTGGACCTGATGGATTTTGAAATTCGGCATTGAGCCTGGCTCGCCGAGGCCTGTGTAGGTCAACGCACCGGTGAAGGCGAAGTTGGGGAGGCCGAACAGGCGATCGTTTGCGGGAATGCCATTAATCCCATACTTCGCGTTGATCTCGCTGGAGAGAACGTCGGAAAGTTCCCTCTTGTCGACCTTCTGGCGGATAAAGCCGTAGCGGAATTCGTTAACGAGCGTTGGGCGGAGAATGCGCGTGTAAGAGAACGCGACGCTGCGGGCGTCGTTGTCGTCGAATGCACGATCGTTATTCTGGCCGCCCCGGGCGGGGGAGGGGAAGATGCCGGCCTTTAGGTTGTCGAATCGATTCAGGCTGAAACGGCCGAAAATCTTGTCATTCTCCGTGACGTTGTGGTCGACGCGGAAGTCGTACTGATCGCGCGTGGCAGTCCATGCCGGCCCGCTGGTGAAGTTTTCACGCGAGCCAAAACCACTGAAGTTCGGCGAGGGCCAGAGTTCGATCAACTTGGCGGCAGTGGTATCAAAGCGGGACCTGGGGATTGTGTTGTTGGCAAACGGCTGCCCTGTGAGCGGATCGCGTACGCTGACCTGCGCTGGGTTGAAGCTGCCATTGCGCTCGTCGGCGGTGGGTACGATTCCCAGATCGGTGAGCGAGTGACGTTCGCGGCGGCCTTCGAAGCTGCCGAAAAAGAAGGTTTTATCGCGGCGAATGGGACCGCCAAACGTGGCGCCGAACTGGTTCTGTTTGAGGACCTCCGGATCGGCGCGGCCATCGCCGGTGCGATCGACATAGGTAAAGACGTCGCGAGCGTCGGTACGGTCGTTGCGGAGGTAATTGTATGCGGTGCCGTGGAAACGATTGGTGCCGCTCTTGATGCTGACGATCATGACGGCGCCGGAATTTCGGCCGAACTCGGCGGAGTAGTTCGACGTCTGGACTTTGAACTCGGCTACAGCATCGAGCGAGGGAGAAACCACCTGCATCTTGCGGTCCTGCATGCCCATCACGTTGTTGTTGTTGTCGATGCCATCGACGATGAAGCTGTTTTGGGTCATCGGCTGGCCGTGGGCGTTGAAGCCGGACTCGCGGTCGCGGCTGCGTGTGGAAGGAATAACGCCGGATGTGAGCCATGCCAACTGCTGGAAGTTGCGGCCGTTCAGCGGTAGCTCTCGCATCTCCTTCTGACCCACAACGTAATCGAGCGAAGTTGTTTCGGCGCGGAGCAGCGGCGCTTCGGCGGTGACCGAGACGCTTTCGGCGATCTGGCCGACGGTGAGCTCAACGTCCGCACGGACACGGTCCTGCGCGCTGACGCGAAGTCCGGAAACGACTGCGCGCTTGAAGCCGCCATGCTCAACCGCGACTTGATACAGTCCGATGCGCAGCGGGCCGACCGTGTAGCTGCCTGTCGCGGCAGTCTCAACCGTACGAACTTCGTTAGTTTCCGTATTCGTTACCGTGACACGGGCATTGGCGATAGTGGCCCCGGAACTGTCAGTGACAAGCCCCGTAATCACCCCCATATCCTGCTGGGCGAACACCCCACTAGCAGTGAAGAACAACGCGACAACGGCGGTCCGGATAGTCATGAAGCGCTCCTCGTTGCAGGGAGTATATATCACGCCGAACTCCAGTGTGTGTACAATCCAGTTCGATGATTCCTATTTCCCGCCGGGCCGCCCTTACCGTTTTCTGCGCTTTGCTAGCTGTCGCAGCGCTGCGAAGCCAGGCACCGCCGAACTCGTCGGCACGAGTGACAGTGAGCACGGAACCGCGAATGCCAGCGCGAATTTACCTGCTCCGCAACGGGGAGCCGTTCCGGTTACAGCCGGTCCAAGCCGTGTTGCCGGTGAGGAGCGATACCTTTTATCGCGACCGTTTGTGGATGGACGGCGGTGATCCCGATGTAATGGAACTGATTTGCAACGACGAATATCATTACCTGCTACTGAAGGGCAGCGCGAGTTTCCACCTCCCTCCGGGCAAATATGCAATGGAGGCGTATCGAGGATTCTTCTATACGCCGGCGCGCGTCGAGTTTGAATTGAAGGCGGATGAAACGCGCAGCGTGACACTTTCATTGAAGGCATGGGAGGGCGTGCGGCCTGAGGAATGGATATCCGCCGACGATCACATCCACCTGACACGGACGCAGCGGGAGAATCCCGTGTTCCTCGCCTGGCTCGAGGCCGAGGATCTGAACGTGGCGAACTTCCTTGCGCTGCAGAGACAGAGCGATGCCGCGCCGCAGTATGCATACGGCCGGGCAGGCGAATTTGCCCAGCGCGGATACACAATCCGCAGCGGACAGGAAACGCGCAACCAGTCGTTCGGCCATATTTTGATGCTGGGTGGCGAGGAGTTGGTGCGGCCGATGAGCACGGGCAAGGAATTGGCGAATACTCCGGACGACTATCCGTTCCACACGCTGCTCTTCGATTTGGCTCGTAAGGCCCGAGCGTTGACTGGGTACGCGCATTTCCGTGCAAGGCCGAGTAAGTCGACGTTCTATATGGACCTGGCGCTCGGCAAGTTGGACCTCATTGAGCTATTTCAGTTCGGAGTGTTGACTACCGAGCCATGGTACGAGCTATTGAACGCGGGCTTTCGCATCACGGGAGTGGCGGGGAGCGACTTCCCGGTGTACGTGCAGCGGTTGAAACCATACCCACGCTGGGTGCCGCTGCTGGGGCCGGAGAGGGCACTGGTGAAAAAGCCGGCGGCGCAACCCGGTGGCTTCGCGGCTTGGGCAGATGGTGTGCGCAAGGGACAGGTGGTCGTCTCAAACGGACCCATCGTTGAACTGGCGTTGGAGGGCGGCGAGGCGCGCGCGACGGCGGCATTCTTCCGGCCATTGGAACTATTGGAGATCGTGCGCAATGGGGAAGTGGTCGCTGCGATCAAAGGCGATGGTGAGCCGCGGCGGTTGGCTGTGAGCGTGAAGGCGTCAGGGGATTCTTGGTATGCAGCGCGCGTGCGTGCGAAGAAGGAAAAGGATGAGCCGGATGTTCAGGCACACACAAACGCAATGTATCCGGGTGGTCCGGTGATGTTGCCGGAGGCGCGACGGGCAATCGCGGATCGTTGGGAGGCGGAGATGAAGCAGTATCGCGGCGCGGGATTGAGCTGGGGCAGCGCCGCGCGCGAGCGCGAGTTCTTCGAGACGGGAGAGAAGGCGCTAGCGGAGTTGAGGAGGCCCCTGCGCTAACCGTCGGCACAAATCAGGCGTTCGCCGCCCCGCATGCCCGCGTCTCTTGCTATCAGAACGTTCTGCTCGGCCTATATCCCGGTCTTGCGCGCACGCGCATTTTCTTTGCCGCATCGCTCACGATTTCGATGTTGATGCGGCGGAACCCGTCGTTGGGGTTGGGTTGCGGGTAGTAGGTCACTGTGTAGGAGTTTCCAAGCGATTCACGGATGGATTCAAACGCCTCGACCTGCTTCTGCCACGTCTTGGCGAAAAAGACCTGGCCGCCGGTGCGCTGCGAGATGCGTTTGAACACATTGGACGAGATCGCATCGCGATTCACGTCGTTGGTTGAGATTACGTAAATAGGAATGCCTTCGTCCTCGGCGACGGCGCGGACGTCGTCCGGGGCGACCATGCTGGCGTTGTCCGGGCCGTTCGAAAACACGATTACAACTTTGCGGCCAGGGACTTTGGCGGCATCACGGAGCGCAAGTAATAGTGCGTTATACAGTGCCGCATCGTCGCCGGCGACCGCTTTTCGCAGTCCCATGATGGCCTGATTGCGGTCGCGCGTGAGATTTGCCGCGCGGGAGAGGTTTCGAGAGAACGTGTAGACGGCAACCGAGTCGGCGCGGTCGAGACCGCGAACAAAGTCGGCGATGGCGTCCGAGGCATACACGAAGCCGCGGTACATGTAGTTGCTCGTATCGAAGAGCACGAAGACGTTGGTGCCGACGAACGCATCGCCGCGGGCTTCGGCCGAGTCGGGAGCGGCCGTCGGAGACGAGGCGGCCGCGACGATGGGGCGCACGGTACCGTCATCGAGAACTTGTACGGGCGGCTTGTTGCCTTCCGAGAAAGTGCCCACTTTTTGGATGATGCCGTCTTCGGTCACCTTGAAGTCGGATGGCTTGAGGCCCGTAATGTAGCGGCCTTTGTTGTCGGTGACGGTGAAGCTCAACACGACCATGTCGACTTTGACACGGAACGTGGGGCGATCTTCATCGCCGGAGGTTGGCTGCGGCGAAGGAGGGGCCGGGTTTTGCGCGGCGAATGCAGCGCCAACAGCCTGCAGGCCGGTGCAGAGAGCGAGTCGGCGGGTCATATTCCCGCGGGCATCGTTAGGTTTCGCTGACATGAATCAGAATCCTCCACTGGACAAACTGATTGAGGCATCTTGTCCGCGGGCGCGGACCGCTTCACCGACCACGCTGAGAGCTCGGAGGAGAGCAGGCCAATCTTCGAGGTGGGTGGCAAAGATGCGTTGCACGGTATGTTGAGTCCACTCGGGGACGGAAATGGCTAAACGGCCGGGATCGATTTGGAGCTCGTCGGCGAGTGAGGCGTAAAAAAGAATGCTGGACTCCCAACTCTCGGCCATGATGCGGCTGGAATAACCCATGAGAGTGGGGAAGGTGCGCAGGAAGTGCAACTCGGCGCGGTTGGAACTGGTGAGAGTAGGTTTCGGGGTTCCGAATACGCGAGAGATGGCGGCAGCGGAGACGCCAGGGGACGATGCCATGCGTGCGATCTCGCGGCCCATCGGACTTGCTGTGTTCTTGTTCGCCATGGCGATCTGAAAGAGCTCCGCGGGCGTCACGTTTTCAAGGGCGAGGCTCAGGTCGCCTCGTGCGAGCAACTGTTCGACGCGAGCGGTGCGATTCGGCGCAGCCTGTTTGGCGAGGACTTCCACGACCTTCGCTCGCGTGCCCGGGCTGAGGACACTCTCGGCGACTAGGGATTGGCCTTCACGCAGATGCAGGCCAACCCAGTGGGTTTGTTCATGCGTCGCGTTCCACCAGCGTGGAGCCTTGGCCATGAGCATCATTTGGGGAACGAGATCTCCCCAAATGAGAGCCTGTTCGCGCGAGGGAACGAGGAAGTTTTGTTCGGCTTCTGCTAGCGCGTAGCCGAGTCCGGCGAGAGATCCAACGAGACGGCCGCCTGCGCTCGAGGGCCAGCCCGTGCCGAGCACTTCGGTGTTGCGCCAGGTCTGGTTCGTGCCTTGGACGCCGAGGAAGTCATGGCTGCGTGCGAACAAGGGATTGGTGCGAAGGACTTGCGCCCCTGGAGGCGCGTAGTAGAGATAGTTGAACCCGACGAGCGTGTCGCGGAGCATTGCGGCGAGCGCCCCGCGTGCGGTACGCAGTTTTGCGGGGTCGGCGCCCGCCTTTTCCACCTCGGAGCGGATGTTCACCTTCCGCTGTTGTTCGATGTGGCGCTCGGTCCAGTAACCGAAGGAGAGCGCATTACGCTCGGCCGTGGTGAGTGAGGCACGCGGAAGCTGGATCTCCTGCATGCGCGTGTTCAGCCTGTTCAGCAGCGCGACGTTAATTTTCTCCCCTTTGGCGATGGCTTCGGTATGGTCGGCGATATCGAGGAGGAGCTTCAGCGAGATCAGCTTCTGGGAATCGAAAATGCGCGTCATCTCCTGGACAAGGAGCGTGTGGGCCTCCTGATCGCGGGGCTTCAGAGAGCCGGCGAGAAGATCCAACATTCGATCCTGCGGCGACCCTTGGGTAGCAGAAGTTGCCTTCAATAAATTGACTACGCCTGCGCGGCCGATCTCAAAGAGATCGTCGTCGCTGCGAACCTTGACGAAGCTTTCGACGATGCCCGCGAACACGCTGTCGCGTTGCGCCTCGGGTATCAGGTCGTTGCGGCTGAACACCTGCCACAGTCCAAGCAGGGCCTGGTAAATTCCAGCGGTATCGGCACGCAGGGACTGATCGCGAACATCGCTGATGGCTTGAGCGCTGGCGAAGAACTGCTGGATGGATTTATCGGTAAGCGCCGGCTGCTCGCCAAGAATCGGAATTTGCGAACCGAAATGGCGATACGAGCGGGCGATTTTATCGATCGTGGCGGCATCCAGCGGCGTGGCGCGATGGCGGTTCATGTCGCTCACCGCCATGAAGATTTTCAACGGTTCATTCTCAACCGATTTGCGGCAGAGGGCGAACAGCGCCTCCAGAATGTCGTCGGGATTTTTCCATGTAGTTGCGAGCTTGGTGAGCTTGCCGTCGTACTTACCCTGCGGATGGTTAATGAAGAGGTTCTTCCACACTTCGATGCCGCCGGGAACGTGCGGCTGGCCGTTGGCGTCCAAACGCAGGCGGGTGGTGAGCAACATCAGATCCGTGTTTGACCGGAATACCGGACGGGCCGGGCCTGGGCTGGTGATGCGTCCTTTGAGAGCGGCATAGAAACGCTTCAATCGTTCTGGCTCGGTGAGGTAATCGCGCACGGGGCCGTCGATGCGCATGAGCGAATCGAAGTAGCTGGTAAGCCAGCCGTCGTCCTTGGCGATCAACTTGTCGTAGAACTCGACGCCCTTGTCCGGACTGGCGCCAACCAGATCGCTCCATGCGGCGAGGGTAGCGGCACTGCCTGGAACCATCGCGCGGCCATTGCGGACAACGAACATTCCGCCGAAGAAATCGAGAACGTGGGCGAAGGCACGCAGGCGTTGGATGGTGATCGACTTCTTCATCTCGGCCGCGGTGTGGGCGTCGAGCTTGGAGAGGCCGAGATAGAGGCGGCAGAGCGAAGGATCGGAAAGGAAGGTATCGATAAATTCCTTCTTCTCCTTTTCCGCCGAGAGCCAGTATTCCGGACCGAACAAAACCGGGACCTTGGTTGGTTGAAAGTCGTATGTGAAAGGGCGACTGTTGCGCAGGGCAACTTCGAGCTCGGCCAGCGGGAAGCCGGAATCGATGGTGAGGAAGGCCCGGCTGGCATTGACTGTTTCCAGCACCACCTCGCCGCCGCAGGCGCCGCGCATACGGTAACCGAGGATCTTCAGCAGTTCGCCAGTTTGCGGGGTGTCGCACGTTTCAATCTTGAGAACCTTCGATTCACCGGCAAGCTTTTCCAATTCGCGGGCCTGCGACATGTAACGGAAGACAAGCTTGAGGTATTCAGTCTGTTCCAGCCCTTCGCTCGAATTCGATGCCTGATAGCCGTTGGTGACGACATTACGGGCGAGTGCGGGAAGGAGTTCCTCTGGTTTGAGATCGGGCGAGAGTGCGGCCATGCGGGCGAACGAGGGAAGCGGGCCCGGGATATTAGACGTTAGGATCTCCTCGGGCGTGGACGTGGGGATTGTTGCGTCGAGGTCCGTGGCTCCGGTCGCCCGATACACACTTAAATGGCGTTGGGCGGCGGCCCGGTCGCCCAACGTTAGATTAAGCAGGACAAGGCGGCGCAGAGCACCGGTTTTTGCCGCGCCAGCAGGCAGTGCGGTGACCGCCTTTTCATAAGCGGCACGAGCGCCGGGATTGCGGTAGCGGTCGAGGAATTCGGCATAGCCGAGAAGCTGTTGCGGAGTGGCTGAAGGAGCTTGGGCGGCGTCGTGGAGGACGCGCTGGGCGCCGGCGGCATCGCCGTCCGCTTCCAGCCTGTTCGCCTGCGATGCGGCATCCTGCGCAAATGCGCCCGAGGCCGCCACCACACCCACCCAAAGAAACTTCTGAATGAAGCCAAGAGGCAGTCTATTCATACATCTTCCTTGGTCCCTTTTAAGGGACTCTCCTCTCGATTAATTGGCTCCTACTGTATCATCGTTGCGCCGGCCGCAAGACCGGAGCCGCGGCAACCGTACAGTACGCCGAATCCCACCAAGATCTCAGAATTCTAGGCCAGCCAGGGGATGCGTGGCAAGCCATGGGGTGTAAAATCCCGAGGGAGGCCAACCTTATATGAAGCGACTCCTTATACTCACGATTTCCTCGATGGCTGTAGCACTCGCGCAGGATGCAAAGATTGCGGTGATCGGCCTGCAGCATTCGCACGTCTGGGGGCATTTGCCGAAAATGATCGAGGGCAAACCGGCTCGGCTGGTGGGGATTGCCGAGACGAATCCCGAGTTGATAGCCGAGGCCAGGAAGCTAGGTGCCGCCGATGGGTTGATCTTCTCTGATGCGGCGAAAATGCTTGACGAGACAAAGCCCGAAGTCGTCTGGGCTTTCACGCCGAACAACGACCACCTGCGGATTGTGAAGCTGTGCGCGCCGAGGAAGATCAACGTGATGTTTGAGAAACCGCTGGCTTCGACGCTCGCCGATGCGCGGGCTATTCGCGACCTGGCGAAGAAAAGCGGCATCGTGGTCCTGACAAACTACCAGATGGCATGGTGGGCGACGAACTATATGGCCAAGGCGCTGGCCGATGCCGGAACACTGGGCAAGGTATGGCGCCTGCGTGGCGTCGTGGGACACGGCGGACCGGGATCGCAAGGTCCACGCAGTCAATACTTTTTCG
>DASRHX010001086.1:0-5026 GCA_035650295.1 Bryobacteraceae bacterium
AGCGACCTGATTATCGCCGTATCGCGGTTCACGGCTAACCAGGTGGAAGAGCTGCTCTCGATTCCCGCGGCCCGCATCCGCGTTGTACCGCACGGCGTCCACTTCCGCCAACCGGGTCCCACCCAGAGCGAGCGGAAGAAAACGATACTGACAGTCGGCGCCATGCAAAAGCGCAAGAACACAATCCGCCTTGTGGAAGCGTTTGAACGCACGCCACCGGGATGGAAACTCGTCTTGGCCGGAGGCACGGGCTATGAGAGCGAGCGCATTCAGCGCCGGATCGCCGAGAGTCCGCGCAGCCGCGATATCGACCAACCTGGATATGTCTCTGGCGATGAGTTGAACCGGCTGTACGCGGAGGCTTCCATCTTCGCCTTCCCGTCGCTCGACGAAGGCTTTGGAATTCCCGTGCTGGAGGCAATGGCCGCCGGAGCTGCCGTCCTCACTTCGCATGGCGGCGCTCTTCGCGAAGTTGCCGGCGAAGCGGCGTTGCTGGTCAATCCGCAAGAGGTGAATTCCATCGCTGAAGGCCTATCGACGCTCATGGAAGTGCAAACGCTGCGCGAGCAATTGGCGGCGGCGGGATACGAACGCGCACGCCGTTTCAGTTGGGAGTCGGCGGTGGAACAAACTTGGAAGGTGTATCAGGAACTACTGAACTAAAGCGCCGGGAATCGGGACGCGAACTAATCGCTGTACTCTTCTTCGGCTTCCGCGGTGATCTTCAACGCGCGAAGAAATTTCTGATCCTGCGAGGTCCAGACGATTTTGCCGGGGGCTGTGCCGACCGTGGCTTCGGCCGTCTCCTCAAGCTCGTCCTCGGCATCTTCAGTGCGCTTATTGAAACCGATGGTTGCTTCGAGGACGAGGAAGACGTCGTAGCCGGCACGCCGGATTTCACCGATAGCCGCGGCGATCCTCTCCGAATCGGACAGCGATTCGTTGATCGCGTTGCCCAACTCCTGCATCAATTCTTTGAGCTTCTCGTCCAAGCGATGCCTCTCTTCGACCCAATCCCAGCATACCACTGCAATCGTTCACAACCGATCGTCTGCAAAACAACTCGGGACAACTCCGAATCGCCCTTGCTTCTGCTGTACTGGATTGTCTTCACCCGTCATATCGACTGTTCGTCAGCGTTTCTGCAGGGGCTTACTCTAAGATGCACCCGGATCCACTCCTAGTTCTTTCCGAATGTAATCGTAGCTGATCTTGGCACTCTGCTTTGGTGGACGGCTAGGAGAGCTATCCAGTTCCACGGTGAACGCACCTTTCCACGCTATGCGATCCAATTCTGCCTTGATCGCGGGGAAGTCGACGCCGCCATGGCCGAGCGGAAAGAAAGGCGGATCGGTCATCATGTCCGGACGGTCGAGGCGCGTCTTGGCGCCACCTTTGTTTTCCTGCTTGCAATCCTTCAAATGGAATTCGACAATGCGGTGGCCGAGTGTCTTGGTGAGCTCCACCGGATCGATGCCCGCCATCGTGATGTGTCCAGTATCCAGCACAAACCAAACCCGCTTTGGATCAGTGTGCGAAAGAACGAAGTCGATCTCCTTCCGGTTCTCAAACTGCGACCACATGTGCGCGTGAATCGCAAGCCGGATGCCCTCTTCACGGGTGAGCCCTCCGAGCTTATCGAGCACTCGCGACATCTGGTCCAGATCTTCCATGGTCGTGCCAGTGGGCCGGCGTGCGCCCAGATTGATCTTCAAGTGCTCACAGCCTAACTGGCGGATGAACCGGGCGTGCTTCACGTGATCGGCCAACAGCTTTTCATGCTTGGCCGGATCGTGGAAGTTCATCTCCATCGGGCCCGAATTGGAGATGGTCGTGAATCGAACTCCCATCCCCTCCACCTTCGCCTTCAACTCCGCCGGCTTTCCCTCGAAGGCGGTGAAGTAGCTCCAGAAGCTCTCCACCCAGCGATACCCCACTTCGCGCGCCTCGCGGAAGCTCAGCCAGACATCCTTCTCCCAGCCGCCGCGCGTGTTGGTGGTGATGCCGACTTTGTATGTGCCGGTCTTGGCCGCAAGCATCGGCAATGCGCTCGCGGCGGCCAGAAAATGACGGCGATTCATTGGCATAAGGAACCTCTGCGGAGAGGCTATCACCTTCGAGGCAGCGCAGCAATTCTCAACCGATAGGACTTTGGTCCTAGTACTTTTTGCGATATGCTGTATATCATTGCAGGCTTCCGACGGGGTTGCTTGCCGAAGATTCAGAGGGAGAAAAATCAATGGCTTCAGTGGCTTCTCGAGCCGGGCGTGCGATGTGCCTACTCATACTGCTTCCGATGTCTGGCTTCGCAGGCCTGGTTATGTCCTTCGACTCGGTTGCCTTAAATGGCGCTCCAGGAGACCTGATCACGATCACTGGAGTATTGACCAACGATGGCGGATTCACGGAAGAGCTCACCTCGTTGGACTCGGTGGGGTTGGTCAGCCCGGTCGTCATCCTCGGTCCAGGAGGCGTGCTGGCCCCAAGTGTGCTTGGCTATCCGGATACCTACACCGGGCCTCTCGTGCAGTTACAGATTTCGCCCAGCGCCACACCCGGGTTCTATGGCGTCAACACGTTCAACCTTACCTACGGCAGCCTCAACGGCAGGAGCGTCAGTTCGAACACTGTGACCTTCTCCGTGGACGTGGCAGGTAGCGCTATCCCGGAACCTGCAAGTGCAGCGCTGCTGGCAACCGGGCTGTGCGCATTTCTGCTGTTGCGCCGTCGGCTTACTTGACGCGGTTGCCGCTTGCCTCGATCAACCAAAGCCCGATGACGAAGAACGGAGCGAGTTCCACAACCCGCTTGTTCGTGAGAGCGCTGAACTTCAAAGCGCGCGCAAGATCGTCGAACAGGTGATAGCGGTTGAGATCGCGTCCCCATTCGGCGGCGAGCGTCTCACGCTCGCCGTCGTTATAGCCGCAATTGGAGAGACCACTGATAAATGCGCCGTCGGTAACGTCAAACCCAAGGAAGCGCCATGTGGGCTCCAGATAATCCGGCGATGTGTTGACGAGATAGGGACCGAGGAATTTGCCCTTGGCCTCCAGTTCCCTATTGAATCCCTGATCCGTATGCCATGTGGCAGCGACCAGCCAGTGCGGCCGGTTGACATCGGACTTGACTCCGGCAAGGGCGTTGCGGAGTGCTTCCAAGTCCTCCCAGAACGGCTCATTGATTCCGATCCACTCGGGCCGGGGACACAAGAGCTCTTTTTCAAGTGTCGCCGTTGTCTTAAACACCGACGGCCAAACCATTCTGTCGGCGGACAAGACATCCTCGAGATACGCCGCCCGGGCCAAGTGCTCGAAACCCGGTCAGCCACATCTCCCGCGCATCGAAGCCGAGTAGAGTTTGCTCGAAGCCGCCGTTCATCTGGATCGCCGCATCAAACCCCTCGCGACCTCACTTGACGCGGTTGCCCCCGATGTACACCTGCTCAATGCTGCGCATGTTGTTAATGTCGGCCACGGGGTTCTTTCCCGTCACGACGATGTCGGCCCAGTGGCCTGCCTCAATCGTTCCCAGGTCTTTCGATGCACCCAGCCACTGCGCCGCGCTCTTGGACCACGACGTGATGATCTGTTGCGGCGTCAGTCCGGCTTCGGCCATCAGTTGCATTTCGAGGTGTTCGAAGAATCCCTGAATGCGCGCCGGCGGACCCGTATCGGTTCCGAAGCCGTATGGCACCCCGGCGTCGGCGAGCTTCTTCAGGTTCTTCTGCGCCGTCTTGAGGAAGCCCTTGTACTCCATGTTCTCCGCGTTCGCCAGAACGCCCTTCGTGTAGGCTTCGCTCTTGAAGGTCCTGATCATGTCCGGCGTCGCCGAGGGCTGGAAGAAGGGATCGTCGAGCCACTTCGGCGGCTGCGCATAGACGAACATCGATAGCTCACGCGTGAATGTCGCGGCAGCTTGCCACGTACCGCTCTTCTTCAAGCTCGCAATGAACGCCGCATCGACCTCTTTGTCGCGCACGCTGTGAACAAGTCCGTGCAGTCCGGCTTCGGCGAGCGTCTTGGCATCGCCGTAATAGAAAATATGGGCCGCCGTGTTCAATCCGCGTTTTTTTGCACCGGCGATGATGACCTTCACCAGATCGAGCGGTATCTTCTGCTCTTTGCCCAGGTGATCGTCGACCCATACCTTGACGAGGTCGACCCTATTCGCCGCAAGTTCGTTCAACGCCGTTTCCACCTGTGCAGGCGTGGACACCTCGTATGGCACGCCCTTCATGCCCGGCGCCTTCGTCGGATACCCACCCGGACCAGTGAAGCCGCGGAATGCCGTGAAGACCCGCGTTTCCTTGGGACGGCCCGTGGTGCGCTGCTCGTTACGTATGGTGAGAAGCACCGGCTGGTCACTGCCCATGCTCACTACAGTGGTGACGCCGTAATTCGCGTAGGTCTTCAATTGGTGGATCGTGTTCTCTCGCGTGTAATTCTTGTTGTCCTGAACCAGACCCTTGGTAGCGCCCAGGTGCCCATGCAGGTTGATCACGCCGGGAACGATGTATTTCCCCGCGAGGTCCACGCGCGTCGCGCCCGCGGGGAGCTTCGCTTGCGCTTTTGGGCCGGCATAAGTGATGCGGCCGTCGGTGATAACGATGGCCGAGTTGGCCACCGGCACGCGTCCAGTGCCGTCAATTAGGGTGGCGTTGTCGAGTACGGTGACTTCCGCTGGGCACACGGCGCCGGCAAGGGCCAACGCGCAGAGCGCCGCGGATTGGAAAAGGCTTCGATTCATCGTGCGGGAATTATAACGAATGCGAGTGGCTCTCGCGGCCCGCGGCCCACTCGCCCCAGGCGTATCGCACCGCCGAAACTATCGCCTGGCGGTTGCCGCCCCATCTCTCCGGCCTGCTGTCCAACAACCACCCTCCCTCCACTGTCCAGCGATTCCCCAACGCAAACCGCATACCGCCGCCATTGCGCAGAACCTGCAAGCCGCTCGCGACGAGCATCCACTCGTGGTGCAGATAGGGTCCAGTGCCGCGGCCAACATTCACTCGCCCGCCCATCCGGAA
>DASRHX010001087.1:0-2992 GCA_035650295.1 Bryobacteraceae bacterium
GGAAATTTTGGACAGGAGCGGGCGCGCAGCCTCGACGTCCCCGGCATCGACGGCGAAATTCGCGCCGGCGATGACGGTGATGAAGTTCTCGCCCCTGGCGTCAACATTGATGATCGCAATGCCGGTGAGACTTGCGGAATCGCTCCTGAGGTGGGTCGTTTCAACACCGAAAGCCCGAAGCAGCGCAAGAGCGGATGAACCGAAATGATCCTTGCCGAGACGACCGATGAAATGCGTGTCCGCGCCGAGCCTGGCGGCTGCCGCGGCCTGGTTCGCTCCCTTGCCGCCGAGGCCCGTGAGGTAACGGCTGCCATGCAACGTCTCCCCTGAGCGAGGCAGGCGCTCGGAATAGGCGGTGATGTCCATATTGATGCTGCCGAAAACGGCGATGGTCATTTTTGCCTCTTCGTGTTGCCCGCGAGCCTCGTCACCATCAGATCGAGGAGCTTATCCTGGTCGACCGAGGTCAGCAGAATGTGGCGGCCTTCCCCAGGGGAGAAGCGGGTCTGGCCGCGAGCCGGACCATCTTCGATGCAAACCGTGATGCGCCCCCGCTCGAAAGAGAACAGATCGGGCCACAGGAGGCAAGCAATGACAAGCGCATCGTGAACGGCCGAGGGATGACCTTCGCTGCCGGCCATGGCCAGCATGCGGGCGCTGAGCTGCGCCTCGGGCGCGTTCGATTGCGAGAGCATCTGGATATGCGGTGCGCCGATCATGACGGTGCGCGTCAGGTCATAGGGCACAACGACGGTATTCAGGTCGGCATCGAACACACGCTTGGCGGCATGTGGGTCGAACCAGATGTTGAATTCGGCAGCCGTGGTCACATTGCCGTTGCCGCGTGCACCGCCCATGAGGAGAAGCCGATCGATCTTCGCGGAGAGTGCCGGCTCGCGCTGAAGGACGGTGGCGAGATTGGTGAGGGGGCCGAGGCAGCAGAGCAGGAGAGAATGGTCGGGGGCATTTTTCATGATTCTGACCAGGGCGTCCGCGGCGCTCTCAGGGGAGGCGCTGCGGCGCGGACGCTTCGGGTTCAGGGAGCCGTTGCCGCCCCATATCTCCGTTCCCAGCTGCGGCTTGACGCGCAGAGGCCTGTCCGCCCCCGCATGGACAGGCACCTTAAGGCCCAAGGCGGCGGTGACGGACAAAGCGTTGTCGAGCGTTCGCCCGAGGGCGGCGTTGCCAGCCACGACGCTCAGGGCGGCTATTTCGAGCTCGGGGGCGCAAGCAGCAAGGGCTATGGCGACTGCGTCGTCGAGACCCGGGTCGCAGTCGATGTAGATTGGCCGTTTGCGTTCGCCTGACATGGTTCACGGAAGAGACGTCTTGCCTGGGCTGGTCTGCACGTCTACCAAATCTCTACAAGCAAGGAGAAAAATCACCAATGAAAGTTCTGGTTTTAGGGGCAGGAATTGCAGGCGTCACGACGGCATACGAGCTCAATCGCGATGGGCACGAGGTGACCGTCATCGACCGCGAGGAGCTGCCAGCCTCTATCACCAGCTATGCCAATGCAGGCCTGTTCGCGCCGGGCCACTCCTACGCCTGGTCGTCGCCAGCTGCGCCAGGGATCCTGCTCAGGTCGCTGTGGCGCAACGACCAGGCCCTGCGCCTCAAGCCGAGACTCGACAGGCATTTCCTACGCTGGATGTGGCGTTTCTTAGGGGAGTGCACTGCGGAGCGCGCCGCCGTCAACACGTCGCGCAAGGTGAGGCTTTGCAATTACTCGCTCAGCGTCTTTCATGAGACGCTCAAGAACGTCGACGTCAAATATGACGGCCGGCGAGGCGGGCTGCTCTATCTCTATCGCGATGAAAAGGTGTTGGCCGGCGCGGCAGTCAAGTCGAAGATCCTCATCGACAACGGCTGCGCCATCGAGGCGCTGGACCGGGAGGCGATGACGCAGAAGGATCCAGCACTTCTTCCGGTCAAGAAGCAGTTTGCGGGCGCCCTATTCGCCAAGAACGATGAAAGCGGCGACTGCCGCATGTTCGCCCGCAATATGGCGCAATGGCTGAAAGGCCGCGGCGTTACATTCAAGACGGGAGTCCAAATCACTGGGCTGGAAAGCGAGGGTGACGAAATCACCGGCGTCGCCACGACGACGGGAAGGGAGAAGGCCGATCGCTACGTTCTGTGCCTTGGCGTCCATAGTCCGCATCTGGCGCGGAGCATCGGGCAGGATCTGCCGATCTATCCGGTCAAGGGCTATTCGGTAACCTTTCCAGTGTCGGGCCGGAACAATCCACCGTCGATCGGTGGCGTCGATGAGGAGAATCTGATCGCTTATTGTCCACTCGGCGATCGTCTGAGGGTCACGGCAACGGCGGAATTCTCCGGATACGGTCGGGGGCATTCGCCCAAGGACTTTCGCTACATGATGGCGCAGATGACCAAGCTTTTTCCGGATGGTGCCGATTATTCGAAGCCGGATTACTGGGCAGGACTTCGGCCGATGACACCCGAGGGCACGCCGATACTCGGACGGGGGCGGCACGCCAATCTCTGGTACAACGCCGGGCTTGGACATATGGGCTGGACGATGAGCCATGGCACGGCGCGTATCACGGCGGACCTGATCGCGGGGCGTGGCGCAGAAATTCCACTCGAAGGCATGACAGTGCGCAACTGAATTGATCCGTTAACGGACGAACCCGCAAATTTGAAGAAAAATGGTTAACATCAGACCGAGAAATTGACCCGATAAGGTCAAAATTTCGCCGCACGCGCCTTTATGGTTCGCCCGTCGACAACAAGACAGGGGGGTTCGGCGCGTGATGCGATTTGTTTTGGTCATTACAATCGTTCTTTCTTCTTTTTTGGCTTTCATAGAGGGATCTTCAGCACAAGTCGGGATGGCTTCGTTTTATCGAAGCGGGAAATTCACAGCGAGCGGCGAAAAATTCAATCCGGGAGGAATGACGGCGGCACATCGAACGCTGCCCTTCGGCACGAAGGTGCGCGTCACCAACGTGCAGACCGGGAAAGC
>DASRHX010001088.1:0-4632 GCA_035650295.1 Bryobacteraceae bacterium
TCGATCATCGCGCTGTTTTCGATTCGCCAAACGCGTCAGTGGGAACGAGCCAACGTCCTGCGCTTCGGCAGATATCGCGGACTGCGCGGGCCGGGCCTGTTTACCATCATTCCCGTGGTGGATTCGATACCGCGCGTGATCGACCAGCGAGTGCGCGCCACCGATGTCACCGCCGAATCAGCTCTCACCAAGGACACCGTGCCTGTGAACGTCGACGCTATCGTCTTCTGGATCGTATGGGATGCCGAGAAGGCATTGCTCGAGGTACAGGATTACGCCGTTGCCGTCGCCATGTCCGCGCAGACGGCGCTACGGGAGTGCATTGGTTCGCACGAGCTGGCTTCGATTCTGCACGAGCGCGACAAGTTGAATCAATCGCTGCAGCGTATCCTCGATGCAAAGACGAACCCGTGGGGCATCACAGTACAGAGCGTGGAGATCCGCGAGGTGCTGCTGCCGCAAGGCCTGGAGGACGCCATGTCGCGCGAAGCCCAAGCCGAGCGCGAACGCCGTGCGCGCATCATTCTCGGCACGGCTGAAACCGAGATCAGCGACAAGTTCGCCCAGGCCGCGCTTGTCTATCAGAACAATCCCATCGCGCTGCACCTGCGCGCGATGAACATGCTGTACGAGGCGATCAAAGAGAAGGGCGCCATGGTCATCGTTCCCAGCTCGGCTGTGGAAACGATGGGGCTCGGCGGGATGCTGGCAACCAGCAGTCTCCCCGGCGCGCCCCGCCCGCAATAACACGCGCCGACGATGCGCACCCGCAACTGGTTCCGCCTTGCGTGGATCACCGCCGGACTGGCCTTCTTCGGATGGCTGGTCCGGGGGTTCCAGCTCGACAGGCTACCCGATGAGATGTCCGGCACGATGCCTGAGATCGAGATCGAGCGGGATCGGCTCGAGAGCCGGTTTACCCCAAAGGCGAACGCTCAGTCGGTGGGGCTCGTCTTCTTTCCAGGAGCGATGGTTCCGCCGATGGCCTACGAACCCTTGGCGCGCCGGATCGCCAAGCAAGGCTATCGCGTCGTGGTTCCGCACTTGCCGTGGCGGATGGCGTTCGGCACCTCGGGAACGGAGACGATGATGACGCGCACGCTAGCCACGACAAAGCAGGGTCGCTGGGCGATTGCAGGCCATTCACGCGGCGCGGTGCTCGCCGCCGAGTTTGGCTATCTGTACCCGGAACGTGTGGCCGGGCTCATTCTGATCGGCACGACGCATCCACGCGACCGCGACCTGTCGGCCGCCGCTTACCCGGTGACCAAGATCATGGGATCGCTCGATGGCGTCGCGCCAGTGTCGAAGTCGATCGAGAACGTGCATAAGCTTCCGCCGGACGCGCGGATGGTGACCATCGAAGGCGCCAATCACGCCCAGTTCGGTTACTACCGCTACCAACTATTCGACGGCGAGGCTACGATCAGCCGCGAACGACAGCAACAACAGTTAACCCTCGCGGTGTTGGCCGCGTTGGAGGAGATGGAGAAACTTCCGCAATGAAACGCCGAATGTCTTCGCCCGATATCGTCGCGCTGGTATTCCTCACCGTGGCGCTGTTATGGTTCGTACCGGCACTCGAGCGGCACGCAGATTGGCTGCCATTCCACACCGAGTGGGCGGGGATTCGAGTTGCCATGGAGCGGCCGGCCTCTTCCCCCGCATCGTTACAATGAAGGCTCGACGCACCTGCGTTGAGCCATGGCTGATCCAAGTTTTGCCAACAATCCGTTCACGGTGCTGACCGCCATCGTGGCTCCGGCCATTCTCACCAACGCCTGCTCGGTGATGTCGCTTGGCACCGGCAACCGAATCGCGCGCGTTGTGGACCGCACGCGCATGTTGTCGAAAGAACTTACGGAGTTAACTCCCGCTTCGCCCGACTACAACTCGCACCTCCACCAACTGGCGCTACTCCAGCAACGGGCGCAACTTCTCTTCCGCTGTCTGCGGCTGTTCTACTTTTCGTTGGGGTGCTTTGTGGCTTCGGCGCTCATCGCAATTCTCGGCTCCGTGATGTCGTACTACCAAATCGCATTGGGCTTCGAGATTCTGGCCGGCCTGGGTCTTGCGATCGGCATTTTCGGCGTGGCGAGCCTGGTGTGGGGGAGCGGCCTGATGGTGGCCGAAGTGCGTGTTGCCTTGGAGCAGATCGCAGAAGAGGCCTCGCAGGCGAGTCACACGTTTTCCTGACCCCACCGCGGACCGCCGGAGTGAGATCATACGCTCATGTCCACCACGCCCAACATGCTCGGCGCATATGGAGACTGGGCCTCGCGCATCGTCTCCGACCCACCGCGGCTCTCGTTCCGCAATCCGCATTTCACCAAGCTGGACGCATGGCGGACGGAGGCGCGCGCACGCTACGTTGCGGCGCTGCTTCAACCGCCGCCGGCGCCCGCTCCGAAGGCGAAGCTTGTGCGGCGCGCCGACGTCGATGGTCTGCACATTGAGCATTTGGAATGGCAGCTTCCTTATGGTCCGCCGACGAAAGCGATCTTCATGAAGCCCGCGGGGGCGCGCGGCAAACTGCCCGCCATCGTGGGTCTGCACGACCACGGCGGCAACAAGTATTTCGGGGCACGGAAGATCACACGCACTTCCGATGATATGCATGCTCTGATGAACGACCACCAGAAACACTATTACGGCGGCGCTGCATGGGCGAACGAAATCGCCAAGCGCGGCTATGCGGTGCTCGTGCACGATGCGTTCATGTTTGCCAGCCGCCGCGTGCGCCTGGCGGACCTGCCGGGACGCATCCGCGACAACATGGTGGAGAACGATCCCGAAGATTCGAATGAGATCAAGCGCTTCAACACGTTCGCGGGGGGCCATGAGCACCTTGTTGCGAAGAGCCTGTTTTGCGCGGGACTAACGTGGCCCGGTGTATTCGTGTGGGAGGACCAGCGCGCGCTCGATTACCTGCTGACGCGGGACGACGTGAATACCGCGAAGGTCGGATGCTGTGGTCTGTCGGGAGGTGGCCTGCGTACCGTGTTCCTTACCGGCGCCGACCCGCGCATCCAATGCTCGGTTGCCGTGGGCATGATGACGACCTGGCGCGACTACCTGCTGAACAAGTGCTTCACGCATACGTGGATGTGCTACATCCCTTCGATTCCGCGCGACCTGGACTATCCGGAGATTATCGGATTGAATTGTCCGAAACCGTCGCTCGTACTGAACAACAATGAGGACCAGTTGTTTACGCCGCCCGAGATGCACCGGGCCGACGACATTCTAAAGGCCGTGTATGCGAAGGCGGGGGCGGCGGATCGGTACAAAGCGAGCTTCTATCCGGGCCCGCACAAGTTTGATTTGGACATGCAGAAGGAAGCGTTCGCCTGGTTTGACCGGTGGTTGAAGTCATGAGCTTGCATTTCCTGATGGGCGCGTTGCTCGCCCTCCCGCTCTTCGCCGAGGCGCCCGTTTCCACGTTTCAGATCGTCAACACGTATCCGCATGACCGGACGGCGTACACGCAGGGCTTCGAGTATCGCAACGGGTACCTCTACGAAGGCACGGGGCTGAATGGGCGTTCGACGCTGCGGAAGGTGGAGTTGAAGACGGGCAAGGTGGTGCAGCAGATCGCCATCCCTTACGAGTATTTTGGCGAGGGGATCACGATGCTCGCGGGCGAGATTCTGCAACTCACGTGGCAGTCGCATGTCGGCTTCGTATACGGCGCGGCGGACTTCAAGAAGCGGCGGCAGTTCACTTATACGGGCGAAGGCTGGGGGTTGGCGAACAACGGCCGCGAGGTGTTCATGAGCGACGGCTCGGCGACGATTCGCGTGCTGAATCCGAAGACGCTCGCCGTGGCAAGGCGCATCAAGGTGGCCGACGGCGCCGCGGCGGTGTCGCAGTTGAATGAGCTAGAAGTGGTGGGCAACGAGATCTACGCGAACGTGTGGCAGTCAGAGCGCCTGGTGCGTATCTCGCCCGCGACGGGGAAGGTGCTGGGCTGGATCGACCTCAGCGGCCTTCTCAGCCCGATCTTCCGCAACGGCGAAATCGACGTGCTGAACGGCATCGCCTACGACGCGGCGGGAAAACGCCTGTTCGTGACTGGGAAGCTGTGGCCATCCGTGTTTGAGATCAAGGTCGTCGCTAAGAAGCCGGCACAAAGTTCGAAGCGCTAGCGTCTGAATGGACGTGAAACTAAGCCGACGATGGTTGGTGACGGCAGGGGCGGTGCTGCTGGCAGTGCCGACGGCGAGGGGCGTGGAGCGGGACAACCTGCTCGAAGAGGTGCGCGCGCTGAGAAGGGATCTACACGCTGTAGCAGTGGTCGCGCAGCGGATTCAACTGCTCGTGTATCGCGTGCATGTGCAGACCGAGGTTGTGCGGCGGGCCAAAGAACGTTATGAGCAAGCAAAGAGCAATCTGGAGCTTCTCGAGAGCAACCTGACGCAGTCGGCGGGAAGCATCAGGCTATGGGAAGAGACGTTGCGTTCGGAATCCGACCGCGCAAGAAAGCAGGCGCTTGAGATCCAGTTGGAGTATGGCAAAGCCGAATACAAGGGGCATGAAGCGTCGCTGCCGAAACTTCAAGCGGAGACCGCGGATGCCGAGCGCGAATACTCGACGGAGCAGGCCAAACTGGACAGCCTGCAATCGCGTCTC
>DASRHX010001089.1:0-15503 GCA_035650295.1 Bryobacteraceae bacterium
CGATAGCTTCGGTGTCGCTGATATGGCCATCCGCAGTGACGGTCTCAAGCAGCATAAGCAGTTCTGCTGCAATACCGGACTCAGTCGCACCAGTTCGTAGAGCGACCTGACGCTTCTGTGGTTTTGGCTGCCCCTCCATGACTGACCTAGCTTACGCCAAGTCCAAATTTCCTCCACTTCGACGATTTCGAACTGGCGCCCCCTTCTGGCCCTCCGCGTGCACCCGCACCCGCATGCCCACCGTGCTCAACCCCGACGGCGCCTGGTGTTGGTTCCAGGACGAACGCGCCCTCATCGACAGCGATCAACTCCATGCCGCGTCCATCTCCTCCCAAGGCGCCGTCCACGTGAACACATGGAACCTCTCGACCAACGCCGTCCGCCCCTTCACCCTCATCGAAAACTTCCAGATCGACGACCACAACGTCCCCGCCCTCCTCCAACGCGCCGACGGCCGGCTCATGGCCTTCTGGACCACCCACGGCGGCGTCTCGGGTAAGCCCGCCATGTACGTCCGCGTCACCGCCGCCCCCCACGACACCACCCGCTGGGACCCCATCCAAACCTTCGACTTCGGCAGTCCCCACGGCTTCAGCTACGCCAACCCCTTCCAACTCTCCGCCGAAGGCAACCGCATCTACTTCTTCTGGCGCGCCATTGACTTCAACCCCACCTGGTCCTGCTCGGACGACAACGGCCTCACTTGGCGCCGCGCCGCCAACCACATCTACTTCCGCAAAGGCGAGCGCCCCTACGTGAAGTACGCCTCAAACGGCCGCGACGCCATCCACTTCGCCTACACCGAAGGCCACCCCGACCGCCCCGCCTTCGCCAACAGCCTCTACCACGCCTTCCTCCGCAACGGCACGCTCCACCGCTCTGACGGCACGCCCGTCCGCCGCCTCGAAGACGGACCCCTCCAAGCCACCGAAGGCACCCGCGTCTACGATGGCAACCGCTCCCTCACCGGCGAAGCCTGGGTCTGGGACATGCACCTCGACGAGCAAGGCCTCCCCGCCATCGTCTACACCAGCCACGTCCACTCCGGCGACATCCGCTACCGCTACGCCCGCTGGAACGGCGCCACATGGGACGACCGCGAAATCGCCCACGCCGGCCGCCGCCTCTACCAAGGCCAGGAATACTACGCCGGCGGCATCTGCCTCGACCCCGACGACCTCGACACCGTCTACCTCAGCTCGAGCGTCCACCCCGCCACCGGCCGCCCCACCTCCAGCGGACTCTACGAACTCTTCCAGGGCAATCGCACGGACATGGGCTGGCAGTTCTTCAACCTGACGCCCGGGACGACCGTCGACAACCTACGCCCGATCGTCCCGGGCAAACACCCAACACCCCACAACCACCACAATGCCTTTGTCCTCTGGTATCGCGGCCGGTATCACTCCTACACCGACTGGTCCACCGAAATTGCCGGCCTCCGTTAGGCCGATTCCAACATCTCCTGCCACGTCACCTTGCGCCGCGTCTCGCACGCCATGCGCCCCAATAGTGAAGTGAACGTGCTCGTGCACGCATCGGCCGCCATGTTGAACCGCTGCCCTTCCACGATCGCTCCGTAGAAGTGCTCGATCGCATCAATCGTGATCTCGCGCGCCGACGTGTACTTCGCCACATCCTTCTTGCCGGCCTCGAACCACGTGTAGTAGTGCCGCGTCGTCTCGATCACGGCCTTCGTGCCGAAGAACTGCTCCTTCACATCCCAATACGGGTTCGGCGGCAACTGCGTGCCGAGCAGCCAGCCCTTCAACCCGCCCGGATATTCGTACGTCACGTTCGCATGGTCGGAGTTGTCGCCATACGTGCGCGCCATCCGTCCGCCGTCACCCACGGCACTCAATGGCAGCGCGCGCGCAAACCAGTTCAAAACGTCCAGCCCGTGGCAATCCTGCTCCACAATGAAATCGCCCGAGGTCGACTTGTTCGCGCCCCAATGCCGCACCATCCGCTCCTCTTCCGGATACGGGGACGGACCCACCTTGCGGAACGCGTTCCCGCCCCACACCCAATAGCTCATCATCAGCGTCAAATCGCCCATCTCACCCGACAGAAGCCGCTTCTCTGCGGCAAGATACTCAGGGCTGAACCGCTGTTGAAAACCGAACTGGATGACCTTCGCCGGATCGGCCCTCTTCGACGCCGCCAGCAGCCGTTTCACCCCCGCGACATCCGCCCCCGCCGGCTTCTCGCAGTAGATGTGTTTCTTCGCCGCCACTGCCGCTTCAAAGTGTTCCGGATGTAAGTACACCGGCGTCGCGATGAGCACTGCATCGATCGAAGGATCGGCGAGCAGTTCCTTGTAGTCACGATAAGTCTTGGACTTATCCGCCCCCGGCATCTGCGTCTTCGCCAAATCGATCCGGTCGGGAAAGATGTCGCAAATCGCCGCCAGCCGCGCCCGCTTGTCGGCGATCATGTAGCTGCCCACATACCGCCCCCGCCCGCCCGTGCCAATCACCCCAAACGACACCGCCGAGTTAGCCTCACTCCCCAGCGCCGTCCGCGCCCCCATCACAGTGAACGACGTCGCCGCGCCAGTGATCGCCTGACGGCGGGAGATTTTCGACATGCAGACCTCCTATCCAGCTACACACAAGCAACCCGCATGCCAACCGTGGACGGCAAATCGAAAGCTCACTCATCTCAGATACAGTTGAGAGGGTCAAGGTCCCATTTGCATGGCACACGAAGCGAGAGTTAGGGAACCCGGGACTGACGACGAACTCGACTTCCTGAATGTCCACCGATTCAGCGTTTGTATGGGTGAGGATCTTAGTTTTGGGGTAACCTGACGCAAAGTAGATGAAGAAACTATTGACCATACTTCTGGCCACTGGTCCCCTTGTGCTGGCACAGTCTCCCATCCCAGACATCCGAGGAACGTGGCGGATCGCGACAAGCTCTTCCCTTTCCGCGACACTCCAGGTCTTGCAACAGGGCGAGGTAGTTTCTGGCCAATTGATATTTACAGGCACTCAGTGTGCCAATATTGCTTCGTTCGCTGGATCGATCAGCACATTGTTCTCTCCGGCAGTACACCTTTCCGTGAACATGAGTGGCCAAAACGTGTCGTTCTCCGGGACCATTGATGCCGGGGGTAACTCAATTCATGGCGTGTATGGAGGCTCCGGCGCCGGTTGTATCGGGCGGGGACCCTACAATTGGATTGCGACGCGGACAAGCGGTCTCATTTCGCCCACCATCACAGGAGTAAGGCACGCCGCGAGCGGTGCAGCGGGACCGATTGCCCCGGGGGAGATCATTTCGATATTCGCAAACGCCTCCGTCGGACCGATAGGCCCGACACCGGGAGTAAGCCTGCTACTTGACCAGAATGGGAAAGTCGCTTCCGTGCTGGCTGGAGTTCGAGTTCGATTCTTAGAAGTCAATACCGCCGCGCCGCTCACATTCGTCAGTGCTGGACAGATCAATGCCGTCGTCCCTTTTGAGGTAGCGGGTTTGACGAGTGTCCGATTGCAGATTGAATATTCCAATTTGTCGTCTGATCCCATAACAGTTCAGTTGGCAGCGACCGCTCCAGGAGTGTTCACTGCTAACGGGTCTGGCTCGGGCCAAGGAGCGATCCTCAATCACGATGGAGCGACGTTAAACGGGCCATCCACGGCAGAGCCTCGTGGAGGTTATGTAACTTTGTTTCTGACGGGTGGAGGTCAGACACGTCCCGCCGGAGTTTCAGGCAGAGTTACTACTATTTCGGAAGCACCACCGATCACTCCCACTCCGATTGCGCCCGTGAGTGTCACCATCAATGGACAAGCCGCCTCGGTCTTGTTTTTTGGTGAGGCTCCCGGGCTTGTTTCTGGTGTTCTTCAATTAAACGTCTTAGTCCCGCTGACCATCTCGCCTGGAAACGTGCCGATCCAGGTATTTGTCGGTGGGAAACCAAGCCAAAGCGGCGTCACCATGGTTGTGGAATAGACAATTCTGGTTTGCTGCACAACAGAATAGGAAGCGAAGCACCCCCTACGGCCCCAACCGCTCCCTCACCCACGTCTCCCCCTCACGCCGGTACCGGATCCGGTCGTGCAGCCGGTTCGGCCGTCCCTGCCAAAACTCGATCGCTTCGGGAATCACGCGATAGCCGCCCCAATGATCGGGCAATGGCACCTCGCTGGGAAATTGCGCTTCCACCTCGGCCAGCGCCTTCTCCAAGGCCTCCCGCGAAGCCACGACTTCGCTCTGCCGCGACGCCCACGCCCCCAACTGATGCCCCCGCGGCCGCGTCGCGAAGTACGCCGCGCTCTGCTCGCGGCTCAACCGCTCAACGCTTCCACTGATCCGCACCTGCCGCTCCAACTCCGCCCAATAGAAGTTCAATGCCGCGCGCGGATTCGCAGCCAACTGACGGCCCTTCGCGCTCTCATAGTTCGTGTAGAAACAGAATCCGCTCGCGTCGTAGCCGCGCAGCAGAACCACCCGCACATCCGGCTCGCCTTGGGGCGTTGCCGTTGCCAACGACATGGCGTTTGGCTCGGGAAGCTCCCCCTCGATCGCCGCGCGCATCCAAAGTTCAAACTGATCCAGGGGGTCGGGGCTCAGTAAGCGTTCGTTGAGCTCTCCCAGCAGGTAACTGATGCGCGCCCGCGCAATCACATCCCGGTGGTCCACGCTCAACTCTTCTTCTGCTCTTCTTTTTTCTCTTCCTTCTTCTGCTCGTTTTGCGGACGGAAGCGACGCTGCCGAACGACCGGTTTCGCGCTGGCCAACTCCACCATCGCCTCGACCACCGCCGCCTTCTTCTCCGGATCGAGAATCATGTAGCGATGCCTGCCGTCCGCTGCCACAGTGAACTTCGTCCGGCCATCGTCCATCACTTCGATTCGCCCCGGCTCGGAGAGCTTGAAGTAGGCTTCCTTCGGCCGTACGGCCTGGAGCACTGCAGTCACGTCCCAGCACTTGGCGTTGTACGGCATCTTCTCGGCGGCGCGATAAGCGTCAACCGTTGGATGATTCGCCGCCCAGGAGAACTTCGTGTCGATCGCCTCGACAGGAAACAGCACCTGCTCGCCCAACTCCTCGCCTGAAGCGATGATTTCGCCCGGCCATTCGGCAAACAGTTTCTTCGCCGCCGCGATGTCGAGCTTGACGTTGTATTCCGGCCCGCCCGATGGGTATTTCCCCCCCATAACAACCAACGTGCGTACCTTGGCCGTGATCAATTCCTTTATGCCCGGCAGCTCGAGCAATTTGCGGAAATTTGTCGCCGGACCGGTGATCACGACAACGCAATTCTGATCGTACTGCGAGGTGAACGCGTTGCGGATCAGCGCCTCGGCCTCGGCCGTATCGACGAGCTTTTCGATGCCATGTTGGTAAACCGGCTTGCCATCGGCCCCCACGCGGTCGAGCACGGCCTTGATCATCGGCGTGTCTTCCGGATGTGCGCCTTTCACGGCCATGCCGGTGGGTAGCGTACGGCCGGCGGCGGAGAACGCGCCACTCACCGCGCCCGCATAGAACCGCCCGATCACCTCGCACATCGCAGCCGAACGCAGGCTGGGCTTACTCGTGCTGATGGACACCACCCGGCACTCGTTCTTACCGTCGAGCCCGTATAACACCGACAACGCCAAGGCATCGTCGATGCTGTTGCCCATGTCGCAGTCGAATACCACGCCGAGCGGCGGTCGTGGCCTCGGTTCCAGTTGCATCGGCTGTCCGTCCGTTCGTTGTTAGCTGAGCGCGAGCCCGTCGAGCGCGCCCGTGGAATCGCCGAAGTTGTCCACCTTCACACCCATCTGGTCCATCATCGTGAGGAACAGGTTGGACATGGGCGTCTCTTTGCGGTACACGACGCGGCGGCCGCTCTTGATGTAGCCGCCCGCGCGCCCCGCAATCAACGTCGGCAGGTCTTCGTGGTTGTGGCGGTTGCCGTCGCACAGCCCCGCGCCATAGACGATCATCGAATTGTCGAGCAGCGTCGAGTCGCCCTCGCGGATGCTCTTCAAGCGGCCAAGCCAGTCGCTGAACTGCTTCACGTGATAGGTGTTGATCTGCGATACCTTCTCCATCAGCGCCGCCTGGTTCTGGTGGTGCGTCAACGGGTGGTGACCGTCGGA
The DNA here is from genome assembly GCA_035650295.1 of Bryobacteraceae bacterium. GTDB lineage: Bacteria > Acidobacteriota > Terriglobia > Bryobacterales > Bryobacteraceae > JAFLBB01. Next base: position 6,102 of record DASRHX010001089.1, read on the forward strand.
GATTCCGATCTCGCGGTAAGCGCGGCTGGTGCCTTCGCGCGTCACCAGGAAGGTAAACACCCGGCTCATGTCGCTCTGCAGCGCCACCGTTAACATGTCGGTCATCAGCTTGAAGTGCTCGGCGAAATCGGCCGGCACGCCATACGGCTTCGGCATGCCTGGATCGATCTGTGCGTTGTCCTTCTCGGCGCGCTCCAATTGCCGTTCGATCTCTCGTACCGACGACAGGTACTCGTCCAGCTTGCGATTGTCGGAAGGCCCGAGGTTCGTCTGAAGCCGCTTTGTGTCTTCCTGCACGAAGTCTAAAATGCTGCGGCGGTATTTGTTGCGCTGCGCCTTCTCCTCCGGAGTCAGGCCGGCATCGGCGCCGAAGAGCCGCTCAAACAGTGCGCGCGGATCGAGAATAGGAGGCAGCGGCTGCGTCTCGCTACGCCAGGCCAGGTTGTTCGTATACGCGCACGAATAGCCGGAATCGCAATCGCCGGCCTGCCGCGCGTCTTCCAGGCCCAACTCCAGCGACGGGAAGCGTGTCTTGTGGCCCACTTCGTTCGCCACAATCTGGTCCATCGAGATGCCGCACTTGATGTCCACGGCGCTCTTCCGGGGCTGCACGCCGGTGAGGTACGAGCCGCAGCAACGGCCATGGTCGCCCGCGCCGTCGAGAAGTGCGCGGCCATTATTGTGCGTCAGGTTCGAAGTGACGAGAATGTCTTCCTTATGCGGTTCCAGCGGCGCCATGATGCGCGACAACTGGCCCAGCTTGCCCTCGTAGTCGAGGTTCCAGTTGCGCACGTCCATGCCATTCGGCACGTAGACAAAACCCATGCGTACGGGAGGTTTCACCGCGGCCGACAATGCCGGTGTCATCGCGTCTAAAAACGGCAACCCCACGGCGGCTCCCAGGCCGCGCAAAAACGTTCTCCGAGGAAGCGCTTTTTTCGTTATCATCGCCCTGCGATCTCCTTACCCTTCACACCCTCTCGGCGGCGGGACACCTCGCCCCGCCGGTTCTGGAACGGAAGACTCCGCACCACCTCGCTGATTAGAGTTTGAAACTTATATTCGTCGGTTGCAACCGCCTTCACGATCCCGTTCACCGTGCGCCGGTCGTAGCGCTCGAGGCCCCGCCCCAGCGCGTAGGTCAGCATCTTCTCGGTTATGCACCGCGTGAAATCCTGCAGGTTGTCCACCAGCAGCTTCCGCATGCCCGCCGGCGTAGTGAACGACTTCCCATTGGGGAACGTCCCGCTTACGTCGATGGGAAACTTCCCATCCATCGTGCGCCAGCGTCCGATCGCGTCGTAGTTCTCCAGCCCGAAGCCGAGTACGTCCATCCGCGCGTGACATGAGGCGCAAATCGCGTTCGAACGGTGCTGCTCGAGTTGCTGCCTGAGCGAACCCTTGTTGCCCACCGCTTCTTCATCGAGCGAAGGTACGTCCGGGGGAGGCTCCGGCGGCGGTGCGCCGAGCACGTTCTGCAAAAGATACTTGCCGCGAATCACCGGCGACGTCCGCGTCGGATAACTCGACACAGTCAACACGCTGGCATGGCTCAAGATACCGCCGCGCTGGTCGGTGGCCAACTGCACGCGCCGGAACTCGGGGCCTTCCACGCCCTCGATCCCGTAATGCCGCGCAAGCCGGTCGTTCACGAACGTGTAGTCTGCGTCGAGGAACTCGCTCATCGGCCGGTTATTGCGAAGAATGTTCTCGAAGAATAGCCGCGTTTCGGCCTTCATCGCATCGCGAAGGTCCGGACCCCAATCGGCAAACTTCACCGGATCAGGCTTCACGCTGTCGAGGTTACGCGTTTCCAGCCATTGGCCCGCGAAGTTTTCCGCGAACGCCGCGCTCCGATCGTCGGCCAGCATACGCTTCACCTGCGCGTCCAGCACGCCCGCTTCCCGCAACTGATTCTTTTCCGCCAACGCGAGCAGTTGCTCGTCGGGCATCGAACTCCACAGGAAGTAGCTCAGCCGCGAGGCCAGCTCAAGATCGGAAATTGCGTGCACCTTACCCGGATCGGCCGGATTGGCGTCGCGCTCGATGCGGAACAGGAACTTTGGCGACACCAGCATCGCCTGAATCGCCAGTTGCAAACCCTGCTCGACGCTCTGCCCTTCGGCCTTTGCATAATCGACAAATTTCACCAACTGCGCCACTTCGCCCGGTGTCACTGGGCGGCGATAGGCGCGCCGCGCGAGCGTCGACAGAATCTTGTTCACGCACGCTTTGCCCGTCGCCGGATCGCAAATCAGAATCTTCTTGCGGCTCGCCCGCTCGCCCTTCATCGCAAACGGCCCGACGAACGTCACCGCGCCGATGTACTTGTTCTTCTTCTGGTCCCGCGCCTCTTTATCGGTCAGCGTCTTCACAAACTCATCGTTGATGAACGCCACGCGAAACACGTGATCGCCTTCCGGCAGCGCCAGCTTGAATTCCTCCACCGACATCGGGTTGAAGTACACCAGCTTTGAAGGCTTGGTCTCTACCATCATCTTGTGGATCAGCTTGCCGTCCATCCAGAAGCCCATCTCCACCGGCTTCGCATCAGCGGCTCGCTCACCCGGCAGTTGGACGATAATCTGATACTCGGCGTCCCAACCGATTTCGTGCGTGAGCTCCACCGTGCTCCGGTCAATCTTTCGGAGCGGCTGTCCCTTCCCACTGAACTCCACTTCCAGCGGCTTCTTCGGCAGCGGATCGGCGCCAATGGCCCGCGCGGAGATGCGTTCGGCCGCGCGGACGTACTTGTCCATCAGCATCGGTGAGATGGTCAGCACATCGCCGATATTGTCGAAGCCGTAGCCGGAATCGTCGGTTGGGAAATCCTTCTCCGCGCGGAAGTCGACCACCAGCAGGTCGCGAATCGTGTTCGAGTATTCGTTACGGTTCAAACGCCGCGCTGTTACCCGGCCGGGATCGGGCTGAACCTTGCGGTCCGCTTTCTCGAACTCGGCCTCCATGAAAGCCGCGAAGGCGTCGATCTGCTCCTGGGTTGGCTTGGGAGCTTCCTTCGGCGGCATCTCTCCGGACCGCACTTTGGCGACAATCTTTTCCCACGCATCGCGGTATTGAGCGACGGAATTGGGCTGGGTAAACGGGGCGATGTTCAATCCGCCCGACGCCATCCGGTCGTTATGACAGGCAAAGCACCGCCGGTTGAGCATCGGCTTTACCGTCTGGTCGAAAGCGGATTCGGGTTTTTGCTGGGCGAACGCACTGAGTCCTGCAAGGGACACAATTACACATGCTCGCCAAATGCGATGAGACATACGAGGCCCTACTTATAGAAAACGCTTTCTTCTTTAAAGATGTTACACCTATTCTTGCCAACAAAAATTAAAGGCAGCTCCGGGAGCGGTTGTTGCCGCCAGCCCTTAGGTCGTCCCTGCCAGACCGCACTTGGCTTTGCCCCAGGACCACTGGCAGGATCGACTTGACGAGCGCTTACATGTGCGGGTCTTCCGACAATGGCTATTTCTTTGCCCACAAGATCTGCGTGAATCCCAGCTTGCGGCCGAGCAGACGCGGTGAAATGCACTCAATCACTTCCGCCGCTCGCGCCGCCAACTGCGCGGGCACCCGCCCAAAGTAACTGCATATGCCACGCAGTGGCCATTCACCGCCATACTGCGTGTATTCGACCGCCACGTCGCGGAAGCCGGCCTTTCGCATGGTTTCAGCCAGCACCTTGCTCGGGATGCTCTGGTCATAGATGTCGCCGCGCTCTTCGTGCTCGGTCGATGGCGGCCGGCCCAAAAAGCCGCGAATCGACTCAGGCGGCTCCGGCGCCCAGAACCCCGCGTTCGGCGTGGTCACCACTAGCCTGCCGCCCTCCTTCAGCCAGAAGTGCGCCGTCGCGATGGCCGACGCCAAATCGGGGAAGTGCTCCACGCATTCGGCGCCGACGATGGCGTCGAACATTCCCGGATCGAAGATGTGGCGCGATGTGGCGTCGCCCGAAATGTGGACGATCGATTCCGCGTAGTGGGTGCGGCCCCATTCTTGCAGCACGTCCGAAATGTCCACGCTCACCGCCACCAGGTCCGGCCGCCTCTTCAACAGCATCGAAGCCAGCCATCCAGTGCCGCCAGCCCAATCGAGAACCCAGGCGTTTGGCGGTAGTTCGCGGCAAAGTTGCGCCACCACCTTTCCGCGGCCGCGGCGGATATTATGTTCGCGCACCACCCGAGTTGAAGGCGAGAAGGGCGCGCACCACCAGCCATCCCCCCTTTCGATGCGAAACGCCGAGTATCGATTGATGGACTCCCGCAGCCGCTCAGCCTCCGGCGTGCGTGCGGCATGTTGCACACGGCGAGGCTGGCCCGGCTGCAACCATTGGAGAATCTCACGCCGCGTGATGGACATGGTCATAGCTATCCCTACCGTTTCCAGTGCCATCCGGCGCTCCACCCTCTCACCCTTTCCTCGGCCCTTGTCGGCCCACTATCCTGGAAGTTAAACATGTCCTCCGTTGTTCCACTCGCACCCGAACGCATCAACGAGCTCCTAACCCAGCTTCATCGTTCCGTCTTGCATCTGCACAAGGCGCTTGTGGATAGCGAGAAGAAGGAGTGGGAGCAAAACCGGGGACCGGTAGGCGGCCCTACTCAGTTCCTCCACATGCTGCTGAACGAGCCGGCGTTCGCCTGGATGCGGCCGTTTTCCGGTCTGATCGTGGCCATCGACGAGTATCAGGACGCCAAGGAGCCAAAGTCGGCTGAGGAAGCCAAACAACTGTTCGGCGTGGCGCGCAATGTATTGCGCCCGCCCGATTTCGTCGAGAGCCGCTACCGCGATGTGCTGCAGCGAGACGCCTCGATCGTCATGCTGCACGCCCGCGTTGTGCAGGTGTTGAACGAAGCCGAAACCGAGGGACTATAGAACATGCCCGAATCAACATTGCTTGCCATTGACACCGCCGCTCTACCCTGGGAGGAGCGCTTCAACGAACACCTCGGCAAGACCCTCTACCGCAAGAACCTCGTCACCGACCCCGATACCGGAATGGAAGTGCGTCTTGTCAAGTATCCGGCCGGTGTCATCAACAAGCTGCACACCCATCCCTGCGCGCACGGAATGTACGTGCTCGAAGGCACGCTGGTAACCCACGCCGGCCAGTATCCTCCTGGCACATTCGTGTGGTTTCCCGAAGGTGAAGTGATGGAGCACGGCGCGACGGCGACCGACGACGTGGTGGTGCTGTTCATCACGAACAAGCCATTCGAGATTCACTATCGCTAGGCCCCAACGTCCAAAGCCTCCCGCGCATGGACCGCGGCCGCCGCGCGGTGAGCGCCTCAGGCGTAGCTGCTCACCGAAGCCGCATTCCTCGCCGCGCGCTCGGCAGTGATGCGTTCCAGATAACCACTCTCGCGGAACGCACGCATCGGGTCCTCCGGCAGCCCCTTGCTCTTGGCCCATTCGCGGACAGCCGGGCGAACGTCGGTGGAGAAAGCGTCCTTTAAGCAAGTCTCCGCGTCCACGAGCTCGGCCCGTGACTGCGCGCTTGCCAGCCTTTCGTGGTCGACCAGCGCCGCCTTCGCATACAACTCCTGCGCCGTCGTCACCGTCTGAATCATCGCCTCGATCTTTCCCTTCAGATTGTGGCTTTGGTCGATCATGTAGGCGATGTCGGGCTTGCGGCCGGTCTCCCAGGCGAAGAAGCGGATCTCATGAAAGATGCGGAACACCTGATAGGGATCGATCGAGCCCATCGTGAGATCGTCATCGGCATAGCGGCGGTCATTGAAATGGAACCCGCCGAGCATGTCGAGGTCGAGCAGCCAGGAGACGATCTGCTCGATGTTCTGCGCCTGATAGTGATGCCCCGTGTCGACCAGCACCTTGGCCTGCGGCCCGGCCTGCCGCGAAAGCTCGAGCGCCATGCCCCAATCGGCAATGTCGGTGTGATAGAAGGCCGGCTCGAACGGCTTGTACTCGACCAGCAACCGCTGATCGGGCGCCAGACGCGCATGCGCCGCGGCCAACCCCTCGCCGAACCACTGTTTTCGGCGGCGCATGTTAGCCGTGCCAGGATAGTTCGACCCATCGGCAAACCACAGCGAGATGTCGCGCGATCCGAGCGCGTTGGCGATGTGGACGCTATCGAGGATGTGTTCGAGCGCGGCGGCGCGGACGGAGGCGTCGGGATTTCCCAGCGAGCCGTGTTTGTAGATCTGGTCCTGAAAGACGTTGGGATTGATGGAGCCGGGGCGCACACCGAACAACGAGGCGGCATGGCGTACCTCATCGGCGCTTGCCGCGCCTTGCGGCAGGTCCCACAGCACGTGCAGCGCAACCGTCGGGCACACGCCAGTGAGGGAGTGGACCAGGCCCGCGTCGCTCAGCTTTTCCTGAAGTGTGGTGGCCGCGGCAGCCTGCTGGAACTTTCCGAAACGGGTGCCGGTATTGGCGAAGCCCCACGAGGGAAGTTCAATTTGAAACTGGTCGAGAGCGGCGTGGACCTGCTCGGATAGCCGATTGTTCACGCCATCCACGCTATCTGAAATTAACGCCACGCGCCATGCGCTTACTGGTCAACCGGCTCGGCGAGAAGCGCCTGACGCCTCAGGTGCCGTCCGACCGTCCGAAGCAGTTCGTCCGGCGTGAAGGGCTTCACCAGATAGTCATCCATGCCGGCGTCAAGGCACCGTTCCCGGTCGCCCTTCATCGCATGCGCGGTCATGGCGACGATAGGCACCGCGCGGCCCGCTTCGCTCTGCTGCCGGATCCGCCCGGTAGCCGCCATGCCGTCTACCTCGGGCATCTGTACGTCCATCAAGACGAGATCCCACGTCTCGCGGCTGAACATTTCGACGGCAATCTCTCCGTTGCCGGCCGCGCCCGTTTCATAACCGGCCTTCTCCAGCACGCGCTCGGCGAGGCGGCGATTGACAGCATTGTCCTCGCACACCAAAATGCGCGCGGGCAGAAATGGCACCGTGCCTTCGGTATCCTCGATCGCCTTGCCCGGCGCCGGTTCGCAAGTATCTTCCGTCCTCGCAAGCTTTACGGTGAACTGAAAGTGGCTGCCACCCTCGGGACGATTCTCCACCCAGATCCGGCCGTTCATCAGGTGAACCAGCCGCGCGCTGATAGCCAGCCCAAGACCGGTTCCTCCAAACCGCCGCGTAGTGGACCCGTCTGCCTGATGAAAGGGCTCGAAAATAAGCTTGCGCTGACCGGGCGGGATGCCGATTCCCGTGTCGCTCACGCGAAATACGAGCTCCAGAGAACGCTCGGCATTCGAAATCGTTCCCACACGGATCGATACCGAACCCCGCTCGGTGAATTTCACTGCGTTTCCGACGAGGTTGATGAGAATCTGACGAAGCCGTAGCGGGTCACCCTCCAACCAGGACGGTACTTCCGGCTCGATCTCGCATGTGAGCGCCAGGCCTTTTTGTTCCGCCGACGGAGACAGCAGCTTGACCACTTCCTCCATCAGCTTGGGCAGTGAGAACGGCAGCGCCTCTAACTCGAGCTTGTCGGATTCAATCTTGGAGAGGTCCAGGATGTCGCTCAGTAACCCGAGCAGGTTCCTCGCCGAAAGGTTGGCTGTCTCCAGGAACTCACGTTGTTCGGCATTCAATTCCGTGCCCAACGCAAGTAACTGCATGCCCATGATGCCGTTCATGGGAGTGCGAATCTCATGGCTCATGTTCGCCAGGAACTCGCTCTTGGCGCGATTGGCCATCTCTGCATGCATCTTGGCCTGGAGCAACTCCTCCTCGGCCTCCTTTCGCGCGGTGATGTCGCGCATCAGGCTCAGCAGCATATTCTGGCCGTCCAAATGAAGCACGCTGGAAGTTACCTCCAGCCACCGCCGGGAGCCATCCCACAGCACCAGTTCGCGCTCTAGCATATGGTCGATTGCGTGATCGGAGTGACGTTCGCGGAAGCGCTCCAGGATGTGGGCCTGGCGATGGGTCGCATACACCACCGAAAAAGGCCGGCCTTCCAAGTCGCCACGGGCCATCCCGACCAGCCGGCAATAGGCTTCGTTGACGCGGACAACAATGCCGTCCGTGTTGGTGAGCCGCATCGCGTCGGTCGACTCCTCCCACACCAACCGGTGAAGGGTCTCCATGCGGCGGCGCTCGGTGATGTCGTGCTTGATGGCGATGAACCGGGCGACGTCGCCGTCGAGTGAGGAGAGTGGAATGACACTCATCTCCTCTGCGTAAAGGCTTCCGTCCTTTCGCCTGTTGATGACCTGCCCCACCCATGGCCGGCCAGAACGGACGGTGCCCCAAAGCTCGGCGTACGTTTCGGGTGGGGTCAGCCCGGACTTTAGAAGGCGCGGGTTCTTACCCGCGACTTCCTCTTGGGAGTAGCCGGTAAGACGAGTGAAACCCGCATTGACTCGAAGGATCCTACCTTCGGCGTCTGTGACCACGACGCCTACCGACGTCTCTTCGATCATCGGCTTGCCCAGGTAGGCTTCTATGCGACCGTCGTACATGTGCCGTGTTCCATCGGAATCCTGGCAATTCCGACTTTTCTCTTATCGGACACAGATTCACTGGTAAGCGGAGGAATCGCGGAAGGCGGTTCTGGAATGGTGGTCTCTTAACGGCCGAAACGGACGAACTCATACCGCTCGAGGGTGGCGGCCACGTGAAACGGCTTTTCCTTCCGGTTGCGCTTTTGACTGGATTCCAGCCGGATGATGGTGCCCATACAGTGCAATCGGACGTTATTACCATCCTTACTGCTGGTGGGAAGGGTTAAGAAATACTCGATGGGTTCACCCACGGAAAGCTGATTTTCGCAATCGAAAAGCACGCCTCCCGAGCTGACGTTTCTTGTTTCCGTTACGCGGTTGATCGCTTCGCTACCCGTCCGAACGAGTTCGAGCAGCAGTCGGAGGTCAAACCGTTTGGACTTGCGCTGTTCAGCCTGCATTATCCTAAATCTAAGGGTTTCACCTGATTGGGTCAATAGTGAAACATCTCACTCTCGGGACTAAGGTCCTGGTACATTAGTCCTAACGCATTGATCTGTATACCTCAGGAAATAAAGTACTAAGGGGCGCGCTTTTGGTTCATCCCCCTGTGCGGGTATATCTCCTAAGGCAGGGCTTGATAACAGTTGTCAACGCGAAATATTCACGAATAAAAGACGAACATTGGGCGGATTCACCAAGTCCTCTACTGCCCCAACGATCATTGAGGAGTATGATATTTCGACTAGGATGGCAGACTCCGGTAATCCCTCGGAAGCCTTCTCGGACCATGTTCGCGCCCACTTGGCCGGCATTTTGGAATCGTCATCCTTTGCCGGATCCGCGCGGCTGAGCGGATTTTTGCGCTATATTGTCGAACAAACTTTACAGGGAAAAGGCGATGAAATTAAAGAATATTCAATTGCCATGGAAGTTTATGACCGGCGGTC
>DASRHX010001090.1:0-2937 GCA_035650295.1 Bryobacteraceae bacterium
GACATCATTCCCGCGCTGCTGTCGAAGAAGCTCGGCGGCGCGCCGGTGATGATGCGTATCAGCCGTGAAGAGGAACATTCGATCGGCCGCGCCCGCCCGGCGATGCACAGCCGCGTGAAGGTGGGTTTCACGAAGGAAGGCCGCGTGACCGCGGTGGACATGTTTACCATCACCGAAGGCGGGCCGTACGGCCCCGGCGGCGACGGCAACACGGCGAGCCAATACGTGTCTTTGATGGTTCAGCCCGAAACGTTCCGGTACCGCGGCATCACCGCGATCACGAACACACCGCCGCGCGGCGCGCTTACTCAGCCGGGCGGTATGCAGGGCTGCACGTTCATTGATCAGATCGTCACGAAGGCGGCCCGCAAGCTCGGCATCGATCAAGTGGCGATCCGCAAGCTGAACGCGCCGGAAGGAAAGGCGAAGTTCGGACCGGCCAATGCTCGAGGGGAGCGCGGGTACGTCACAAGCTGTTTCGTCAAGGAAGCGCTGGACAAGGGCGCGGCGCAGTTCAAGTGGAACGAACGTGTTGCCGCCGGCCCGCAGCGCCACGGCTCGAAGGTGCGCGGCGTGGGCGTCAGCATCAGCTCCTACAGCGGCGGCTCGGTAGGGTTCGACGGTCTGTTCATCATCAAGCCGGACGGCAGGATGCAGATCCAGACCGGAATCGGCAACCTCGGCACCGAATCGTTCTCCGACTGTCAGCGCGTGTCGGCGGAGATGATGGGCATGCCGTGGGAGAAGGTAGAAGTCGTCTGGGGCGACACGTCGAAGAACCTGCCATGGAGCTGCAACTCGGGCGGCAGCCAGACCATACACGCGATGACGCGCGCGGCACACGCGGCCGCCACTGACGCGATCACCAAGCTGCAGCAGATCGCGGCGAAAGATCTCGGCGGCAGACCCGAGAACTACGAAGTGAGTGGCGAGCGCGTCCACCGCAAGGGCGGTGGCGCCGGGATGTCGCTGGCTCAGGCGGCCAAGCGCGCGATCGAGCTCGGTGGCATATACGACGGCCACGAGCTGCCCAAAGACATCAATGCGATGACAGTTCGCTCCGCGACGGCTCTGGCGGGGCAGGGGCTCATGGGCGTCGGGAAGGACAATTACAAGCACGACGGAACGACGCGGTCCTTCACCGCCGCGTTTGCCGAGGTCGAAGTCGACACCGAAACCGGGATGTACCAGGTTACGGACTTTCTGACAGTGGCCGACGTGGGCACCGTCGTTCATCCGAATGCGCTTGGCGGGCAGATAAACGGCCGGTCGATACTGGGGATCGCTCATGCGATCGGCCACCACTGGGTGTTCGACCAGCGGTACGGCGTCGCGGTCGCCAAGCGGTTCTACAACAACAAGCCGACAACGATACTCGACGTTCCGAGAAGCATGGCATGGGATGCCGTCGGCATCCCCGATCCTGAAACGCCTGTGGGCGCCCGCGGGATTGGCGAGCCGCCTGTCGCCTCCGGCTGCTGTTCGGTGCTGAACGCGATTTCAAATGCGATCGGCGACGAGGTGTTCGTCCGCGCGCCGGTTCTGGTGGATCACATCGTCAAGGCGCTCGACACCAAGAAGCCGGGGCAGTTCCCGCTCACGGCAAACGTGTAGGACGCACCGCGTCAGGTACGTGAGACAAGGGATGAGGCAAGAGGTCAGAAGACTTCTCCTCATCCCTTTCTTTTTTTCCCTTCACTTGTCGTGTTCGCAGCCGCCACCCAAACCACCACAACAGACGATGATCTGGGAGCACGCCGGGTCCTGGTCGGGCCGCGGGGATGTGGAAACCAACTCATTCCCCGCCTCGAGCGCATACCTCCGATTTACCTGGGAAACGAGCAACGAGACCAAGCCGGGTGAAGGCAGGTTCAAGCTCATCCTGGGAAGCTCGATCAGCGGCCGCCAGATCATGGTGGTGGTGGACAGCAAAGGCGCGGGTCACGACGTCGCGTACGTCAGCGAGGAAGCGCGTACGTTTTACATCAAAGTGGAGTCGGCAAACGAGGACTGGAAGGTCACCGTGGACGAGGGTTTTCCGGCGACAATCGAACCCAAGCACTAGCACCCAGGCACCAGGCTTCATGCGATTCCTCTACACCACCACGAACCACTATGTGAGCACGATCAATCAATAATCACCATCTGCCTCATCGATACACGCGCCGCCGCTGCCGCAAAATTTTCATACTCCTCATCGTCGAGCAGCGATCTCATCTCTTTATTGAGGTCGTTGTTGGTGAGGTCGGCTCGAACCAGGTTGGAGCGGCTGACGATAGCGAAGGCGAGCGCGTGCTTGTGCGGTGGAAGCTTCAGGTCTTGAATGACGCCCGGCAACCCGTCGGTTGAACCAGGGTGAGGTAACCGGGAGCGGAAGCCACCGCGGACTCGCGCGGGCGAGGCCGCAACAAAGAGTGAGCGAATCTCTTCCGCCTCAAGATCGGCGTCGGCATTCTTGTCGCCGCGCGTCACCAGACCCTGCATGCGTTCCGGCAGTTCGTGGCGCGATATTCGATGGTCTGCATTGCGATCGAATGACATGAACCGTTCGAGCATCGATTGATGGGCCTTCGGTCGAGGCGCGGGAGGCAGTTCGGGCACCGCGGGCGTTTGTGAGGTGTTGGCGCGAACAACCTTCAACATCACTCCGGCCGTCACGGCAGTGCGCCTGACGGCTTCGACGACGTCCTTCCGATCGACAAACGGATTCGCGAACCGTGGAGCGGTCAGAAGTTCGTCATCCGTGAGCGTCTTCAGGAAGGCAATCAGCGCCGCTTTCTCCGATCTGGTGAATTTCAACGGCCCCACGGGGGCCATGTAGCCGAGGTTCGGATCAAAAATCGCGTTATCACTATAGTGGTCGATCAGCGCGTCGAGCGTCGCGAAGCGTCCGTCGTGGCCATATGGGGCGGTGACATCGACGTTCCGGAGCGACGG
>DASRHX010001091.1:0-5965 GCA_035650295.1 Bryobacteraceae bacterium
CGTCCAATCACTCAAGTTCGACCGCCTCTCACGTATGCAAGCCCGCTACCAGCGCATGGAAACCAACGCGCTCAAGGAACTCAAGGATCTCCAGGCACGCCGCAACATCCTCGAACGCTTCCCCGATCAAACCAAGGATTGTGCGCCCTTGGCCGAGCACACGGCATTCGTCGGTGAGGTCCCATTCATCAAACCAATCCCCGCCGTTCTTCGCGGCCGTCTCCGCAGCCCGCTCGACCACACCCCCATGCGCTTCAGCGAACCCGACGCGGCCAAACTCGCCAAGGGCATCCCCGACATCAAACGGTTGGTGCCCGACACCCGTCGCTAACGGAACCGCGGCCGTGAGGCAGCGGTTCGCCTCATCCGCGCCCATCGGCGGCTAATACCGTCTTCCGCCCTGCTACGATATTCACCATGAATCGCCGCACCCTGCTCCGTACCGCAGCATTGGCCCCGGCCGCCGGGTCGTTCATTGGTGCCTCCGCCGCGTCCTATAGCTACCGCTTACGATACGCGCCGAGAATTGGCTTCCTCAATGCCCCCATTCCCGACCAGTTGCAGGCTTACGCCGAGGCCGGATTCAAGGCTTTCGAATATAACGGCCTGCCCAAGCATACCGACGCCGAGATCGCCGGCTTCCGCAAGAAGATGGACACCCTGGGCATGAGCATGGGCGTTTTTGTTGTCAACTCTGGCGGCTGGAAAGCGTCGGCCACTGTCGACAAGCAGTACCATGCCCAGTTCTTCACCGACGTGAAACGCGCCGTGGAGATCCACAACATCATCGGCAACGAGTGCGCCACCGTCACCAGTGGCGTCGCGGTACCGCAGCTCACCTTCTCTGAGCAGACGGCTAATTGCGTCGAAGCCTTCAAACGTGCCGCCGGAATGGTGGAGAAGACGAAGATGGTGCTCGTGCTTGAGCCGCTCAATATCCGTGTCGATCACGCAGGCTACTTTGTTGTCTTCAGCGCGCACGGCGCCGAAATCGTGGACCGCGTGAACCACCCGAATTTCCGCCTGCTGTTCGACATGTATCACCAACAGATCTCCGAAGGGAATCTGATCAACCATATCGATAAACACTGGGACAAGATTGCCTACTTCCAGGTGGGCGACGTGCCCGGCCGCCGCGAGCCCGGCACTGGCGAGGTGAACTGGAGCAACGTCTTCAAAGCGATCCACGCCAAGGGTTACAAGGGCATCCTCGGTATGGAGCACGGACTCTCGGGAGGCGTCGGCCCGGCTGGCATGCAGAAGTGCTTCGACGCCTATCGCAAAGCGGATCAGTGGAGCTGAGGCATTAGCGGATGGCGGCTAAAAAGCGCTGGTGCCCGGCCGCTCGCGAGCTCATCACCTCGCAGCAATGCGGCGAAGGGCGTGAGGACCGCTACCTTTGTCCGCTCGATTGCGAATACCTCGCCGAAGCGCGCCTGCATGAAAAGATGCCGGACGTGAATCCGGACGAGTTTCCCAACCGCGACATCCGCGTCACCGAAGAGTTCATCCGCCGCAATGAACCGCTGCTCCTGTTTTCGGCGCGCACAGTGCTTACCGCCGCGCTCGAAGGCGATGCCACCGACGCTGACGTACGCGAGGCTCTCTCCGCGCTCATCAAAACCTACCGCACGCTCGAAAGCGGCCTCATCTACGAAACACGTCCCGCGAATCCGTACTCCGCCGTAGTGTATGACCGAATGCGCGAAGGTACGCAACGCCTGGCCGATGAGATCCAGCAGCAAACCGGCTTGCACAATCTCCGCGACGCCGACCTTCTCGGTGTGTTCGTATTTCTCGAGAATCTCGCCATCCAGCACGACAACGGACGCCGCCGCGGACGCCGCTTCCTCGACTTTCTTCGCCTTTACTTCCCCGCCACGCCTCCCGGCAATTCCACGCCTCCCTCCACCTACCCCCTTCTCACCGGACCTTGAGTGTGATAAGTATTCACACACTTAAAGTGCATTTCACTTTTGGAATGCCAAAAACGGAACGTAAGGAATACGGGAATGCAGACACTGGATCAAATTCTGGCTAACCGGCCTACGTACTCGGTCGAAACGGGACAACGGGTTTCCGAGGTTGTGGAAACCATGGCAGCGCTGAACGTGGGAGCGATCCTCGTTCTCGAACGCGGTGAATTGCGCGGACTATTTAGCGAGCGCGATCTGATGACCAGGGTCGTCGTGCCCGGACGTGATGTAAACGCTACGCTCATCGATGACGTGATGACGCGTGAGATCGCCACCGTGGAGCCGTCGGCGACAACCGACGAAGCCATGGCCAAAATGGAGCACATCGGGTGCCGGCACCTGCCTGTGTGCGGCGCCAATCGCGTGCTGGGTATGGTTTCCATGCGCGATTTGATGCGTCTTGAGCTTGAGGAAAAGACGAGCGAACTTGAGCATATGCGAAGCTATATTCAGAGCACTTGCTGAGGACGCACAAGCAACCGGGCATCGTCATTTTTGCGCACGGGTCGAGCGTGGAAACCGCGAATGAAGCGGTGCGCCGCGTCGCGGCCGAGTTTGCCCGCCAAGGCGGTTATGCGCACGTCGAACCCGCCTTTCTCGAACAAGGGAAACCCGATCTCGCCGGCGCCGTGCGTCTGTTGGCGGAGCGCGGAGTCCACGACGTCCACGTCCTTCCCTACTTCCTCACCCTCGGCATTCACCTCCAGCGCGACCTGCCCGTCATGGTCGCCGCCGTCGAAGGTGAACTGCCCGGCATCAAGATCACCGTCGCTCCGCCCCTGGATGGCCACGCCGCGCTGACGACTGTCCTGCTCGACCGCGCCCGCAACGCTCTCGGCGAAGAGAGTGGTCCGGCGTGAGAGCGATTCTTCGCGAGACTCGCGAACTCGCCCCGGAAGTCCGCCACTTTGTGTTCGAAATCGAAGGCGTCGAACATTTCGATTTCACTCCAGGCCAGTTCGTCTCGCTCCACCATGAGATCGGCGGCAAACAGATCACGCGCGCGTACTCGCTTGCCGCGCCACCCGATGGCAATCGTGTCGAACTCTGCCTCAACCGCGTCGAAAGCGGACACTTCTCGCCCTACCTGTTCTCGCTTGCCCTCGGCGATGCTGTCGAGCTCACCGGACCGGTCGGCTACTTCGTCCCCCGGCCTATCGCGCGAACCAACATTCTCGTCGCAACCGGAACCGGCATCGCGCCCTATCGCGCTATGTTGCCGTCACTCGTCGAAGCCGGTCGCCCGGTCACCCTGATTTTCGGAACCCGGCACGAGGAGACCATCCTCTACCGCGAGGAATGGGAGAATTGGGAAAAGCAGCACAACAACTTCCGCTTCTGGCCCACTCTTAGCCGCGCGGGCGGCGCGTGGACGGGGCGCAGAGGTTATGTGCAGGCGAGCCTGGCCGAGGCGTTGGGCGGAAGCCTGGATGCCGACGTGTTTATTTGTGGTTTGCGGGCGATGGTGGACGAAGTCCGGGCTTTGGCAAAGTCGCTCGGCTTGGATCGCAAGCAGATCGTTTACGAGAAGTACGATTAGTTGTTAGCGTGTGAAGGAGCTGGGATGCGCAAAGTGTTGCCCCTAGGCGCGGGCATGGTGCTGATATTCGTTACGGTCGTAGCGGTTCTCGTGCGAGTGATCCCAGGTCCGCACAAAGAGACCGATTATCTTGTGATCGGCACCCTGGCGACGTTCGCCTCGCTCGTCCTTCTATTCGTAGTGCTGGCCACCACCATATTCAAAGACCCTTCCGTGCTGTTCAAACGGAAGAAGAGTTGAGCGTCTCCTCCACATCGTTACCAGAACGACGCCAATCAACATCAGCGATAAGCAGAGCCCGGTCCACATGCCCGCCGCGAACCATCCGCGCGAGAAGGCGAGCCAATAGCCCAGCGGCAACCCGATGATCCAATAGCTCACCATGTGCGTGATCGCCGCCGTGCGCGTATCGCCCAGGCCCCGCAGCGCGCCCGTCGCCACGCCCTGCAGCCCGTCGAAAAACTGAAATAGCGCGGCGATCCACAACAGACCCACCATCGTTTCGATCACGGTCACGTCGCTGGTGTAAGCTCGCCCGATCGCCCGCGGAAAAGCGATGAACGACAAACCCGCGCACGCCATGAACGTCCCGCCCAGCCCGATCGCCGTCCATCCAGCCCGCCTCACCCCCGCCGCGTCGCCGCGCCCGATCGCCTGTCCCACGCGCACGGCGGCCGCCGAACCCAGCCCGAGCGGCACCATGAACGTCATGCTCGCGGCATTCAACGCGATCTGGTGCGCCGCGATGTACTGCGCTGGGAAACGGCCGATTAGCGCGCCCGCCAATGCGAACACGCCCACCTCCAGCGTGATCTGCGCCGCCGCTGGAAATCCCAGCCGCCACAGCTTCCGCATGCGCTCCCAGTCAAGCGCGAGCGGCGTGCGGCGCAGCCCTCCTCCGCTGCGGCCGTCCCACCACAGCGCGTACCCGCCCAGCACCGCCAGCATGTACACACGCGAAATCGTCGTGGCCCACCCCGCGCCCACTGAGCCCATTTCCGGCATGCCCCACTTGCCGTAAATGAGTCCGTAGTTGGCGATCGCGTTTACGACGTTGGCGCTCAGCATCGCGAACGTCACCGTCGCTGTGAGGTTCATCCCCTGCACATAGCGCCGCAATGCCGTGAAGAACAAAAGGGGAGGCAGGCTCCACACAATCGCATTCATGTACGGCCCGGCATGATCGATCAACTCCGGCTGAACGCCCAGCCGCCGCAAAGGATGCATCGCCAGCACAACGATCGCCATTAAGGGCACGCTCAACAAGGTGCTCAACCATAGGCCGCTCACCAGCGAGTGATGGCAATCCTCGATCCGCCCCGCGCCGAACGCCTGCGAGACCAGCGTGTCCAGCCCGAGCAGCAGCCCCATGCCGAACACTGCCACCGTGTAGAAGAAGATCCCCGCGATGGCTACGCCCCCCAGCGCCTCTTTGCCAAGGTGGCCCACCATCATCGTGTCCACCACACCCATCGTCATCCAGCCCAGCTCGCCCACGACAATGGGCACGGCCAGCCGGATCAAAGGCGGGAGTTCCTGCCGCAACTCGCGCCACTGAAGCATCCCTTCAGGGTAACGTGACCAGCTATTGCTTCCGCGTTACCGTGATCTCGGGCAGACGGAATCGCACGCCGAGTGTCTGCACCACGCCATCCACTTTCGGCGACTCTCCGTTGAATCGAAGACTGATCTTCGAGATTGCTTCCAGCGCCTTCTCGTCCAGGCCGTAGCCCAAGCCTCGAACCACGCGGGCATTGCTTGGCTTGCCCTGGTCATCCAGAACAAACGAAACCTCGACGATTCCCTCGACGCGCGCGCGTGCGCCTTCCTCGCTGTACTCTCCAATGAGCGCCGCTGCTGTGAGGGCCTCGGGCTTGGATTCGCTCGTGGCCAAGTTCAACCTCGTCGCGTCCAACTGTCGCCGCCCCCATGCGAGCGACATCGTGCCTCGTGACGCAACTGGCGTGCCATTCTTCTTGGCCGGTGTGAAACGCCAGGATTGCAGGATGCTCACTGCTTCCTTGCCCCACACCTTATCCGATGACTCCTCCACAATGAAGTTCGCCGGCATTCCTTGCGTGTCGATATCGAACGACACCGTCGTCATCGAATGGCGGCCCATCGCATTTACCAGGCTTGCCTGCTCAAACGCATCGGTCGAAACGCCCGCGCCGGGCGGATAAGCCGTCGAAAGGAAGGTCGGCCGCTCCGCTCCGTCCGGCGTATCGAACGTCGCCCGCAACAGATGCCACCGCGAACTCTTTGAGGGGAGTATGAACGGAACCGGAATGTTCGCCGGAATCGGCGTAGCCGATCGATCGCGAAGCGCCGGATTCAACCGCCACATTCGCACGGCCTCAATCGCTTTCTCGTCCAGGCCAAGCCCCAGCGGCCGGGCGATGCGGATGTCGTGCGCGTAGCCATCGGCGCCCACCATCGCCGACACCAT
>DASRHX010001092.1:0-2335 GCA_035650295.1 Bryobacteraceae bacterium
AGGCCGCCAAGGGGGCGAGCCTTCGTCGCGGTCGCGCTGGATCGTGCGCCAGATACGATTGCGAAAGGGCGGGCCCGCCCAGACGGCGCCATCGAAGGAAGCCCCGAGCCACGCGTGCACTGGCGGCGAGGATTCCGATCCTAGCGAACCGAGGCTGAGGCCAAATAGATAGAGCTTCGGCCGTTTGTCCTTCGGCAGTCTCTTCCAGTAGCGGTAGATGACCCTGAATACGCCGGCGGCGGATTTTTGCGAGCGGCCGGGCTCAAGGATCAGCGACAAGGGGCTTTGCAGATAAGAGTACTGAACGGCAACGGTCGCGACGTCGCCGTCCTGCATGACTTCCAGCGGCGTAATGCCATTGTTGTCCACCCAGCCGGTGCCCGTTGGCGTCGCGATAACCAATATGGAGCGGGAGAAAGCGCCCATCTTGATCAGATCGGCGAGTGCCGCTTGCGCTTGCTCCTCGGGCGAACCGGCCGTGCGCAGCCCGGCATAGACCCGTATCGGCTCGAGCGCCGTCTGGCCGGTAAACGACTCAATATCCGCTTTCCTCGGTCCCTCCGTGACGAAGCGCTTACCGGCTCGGCCGAGATCCTGCCACGCGATCTGAGAGTTGGGACCGCCGGATCTCGTGGCCTCGGTCGGCACGGATGCGCCCGGTGGATTGGTGACGTCCACTAGCGCCTGGGCGCGGTCGATCGCACTTATGGATGCGCTGACCAGTGTGCCGTTCACCACGGTCACCAATAGCACCGTGAAGATCACGGCACCGAGGAGCGCGGCGATCCTTCTTGGCACCCACCGATAGACAATGGCCGATGCGGCGCGGATCCCGCCTATCAATAAGCGCGCGAGAAGCATCAGCAGAATCGCGACGACAGCCGCGACTAAAACGACCTGCATGAAGTTTGAGGTCTCCGCTGGCGGCATGTTGAGGCGGCCGCGAACTTCGTCCTGCCATGCGGCGGCTTGCGGAAGATAGAGAGCGGCAAAGATCGCGCAGGCCAGTGCCAGCAATATATTCGTGGCCCGCCACCAGGGCCGCGGCACCTCCGGCAGTTCGAGATAGCGCCAGAGCAGCGCGCCGCCATGTCCGACAGCATAACCAATGAAGAACGCCAGGCCGCCGAGGAGGCCCTGAAAAATCGGAGGCCGCGGCACTAATGAAGGCGTGAAAGTCAGGACGAAAAATAGGAAACCGAGAAAAAATCCAGTGAAGGACGGTAGCCACCAGGGGGTCGCCTGAGATTCGGTCGCGGAGCCTTTGATCATGCTTGAAGGTCTCCGAAGCTCGAAATTTAGGCAAGAGCCTCAGTCCCACCGCGTCATACGCCTTCCAACAATACGTCGAGGTCGAACGAGGAACGCTGAAAGGCTTCTGCCGAGAAGCGTCCTTGGTCGCGCAGCACGCTGAGGAAATCCCATTCGGCATTGACCTTTGAGGAAGAGCCGAGCTCGGTCAAAGCCTCGCTTGCGACGCGGTGGATACGCATCCCAGCCCACAGTGCGCCCTCGCAGTCGCCAGGATTCGCGACCTGCCGCAGCAGGGCAATCATACGCAATTCCTTCAGCAGAACGCTGTTGAAGGAAACCTCATTGAGGCGATTCAGAATGTCACGGGCTGTGCGCGGGCTGTCCGGGCGCTCAACTGGGTTGATTTGGACGAGGATCGTGTCCTTAGAAGTGCACTCCCGCACCAGGGGTGTGATCGTGGGGTTGCCGGAATAGCCCCCGTCCCAATAGCTCTCGCCTTCAATCTCGATGGCCTGGAACATGGTGGGAAGGCAGGCCGAAGCGAGTAGTACGTCCGCCGTAATGTCGCTGTTTCGGAACACGTGGCCCCGGCCGGTATGCACATTGGTGGCGGTGACAAACAGCTTTATCGGAGCTTTTGCCACGCGATCGAAGTCGATGCAGTTTGCCAAAATCTCGCGCAGGGGGTTGGCGCCGCCCGGATTCAGTTCGTAGGGCGAGAACAAACGCGACATGAGATCCATGGCGACATAGACGGGGGAATGGTCCAGCGTCCAACGACCCAGAAGCACGTCTAGCGGCCCACGCCGGAAGGGGCTGAGGAGAGCGGCGCGAGACACGTTGCGCCAGAAGCCCTCCAAGGCGGCGCGCGCACCGTTGGCCCCGCCTTCGGCATGACCATCGGCAAGCACCGCCGCATTCATGGCCCCGGCCGATGTGCCTGAAATGCCGTCGATCTGCAGCCAGGGCTCCTCTAGCAGCCGATCCAGCACGCCCCAAGTGAATGCGCCATGCGAACCTCCACCCTGTAGTGCTAGATCGATAAGAACTGGATCGCGTTTCACCATGGTCCGTACAAGAA
>DASRHX010001093.1:0-3360 GCA_035650295.1 Bryobacteraceae bacterium
GGACGGCGAGAGCATGGGCGAGGTGATGTTCCGCGGCAACGTGGTGATGAAGGGCTATCTCAAGAACAAGTCGGCGACCGAGAAAGTGTTCGCCGGCGGCTGGTTTCATTCCGGCGACCTCGGCGTCATCCATCCCGACGGCTATATCCAGCTCAAGGACCGCTCCAAGGACATCATCATTTCCGGCGGCGAGAACATCTCCTCGATCGAGGTCGAGGACGCGCTCTACAAGCACCCGGCGGTGCAGGCCGCCGCGGTCGTGGCCAAGCCCGACGAGAAATGGGGCGAGACCCCCTGCGCCTTCGTCGAGCTCAAGCCGGGACAGACCGCGAGCAAGGACGATCTCATCGCCTGGTGCCGCAAGCATCTCGCGAGCTACAAGTGCCCGCGCTACGTCGTGTTCGCGGAACTGCCGAAGACCTCGACCGGCAAGATCCAGAAATTCAAGCTGCGCGACATGGCGAAGGAGGTGTGAGCGCCGCCGATGTTTGTTTCTGCTCTTTCGTTTCCCAGGGATATTCGGCCGTGCGGCCCTGGATCGTGATGGAACTCGGAACCCGAGGAACGAATTGCGTCCTCATTTCCGCTTGAATGCCGTCTATCCTTTTCCTCACCAGCCTCAATGTATGTGCAGCTCTTCGTGCCTGATGCGCTGTCAATGGAGGAGAAGGCCTATGACAAAATATGCTCTCTATGTTCCGCTGCAGGCAAAGCCGGGCAAAGAGAAGGACGTCGCGGATTTTCTGCGCTCCGCCCTGCCGTTGGTGAACGCCGAAGCAGGCACGGTCTCGTGGTTCGCGATCCAGGAGGGGCCATCCTCGTTCGCTATCTTCGACACCTTCGACGACGAGGCCGGTCGCAATGCGCATCTCAACGGCAAGGTGGCGGCGGCTTTGATGGAAAAAGCCAAGGCCGGCGACCTCTTCGCCAAGACGCCCGAGATCTACAAGCTCGAAATTCTCGCGGACAAGCTTCCAAAATAGGAATCCGCTGTCTTGCAAACAAGTAAGCAGCCGACCGACGCAGAGATCAAATTCTCCAAAAAACGGCTTGCCCTGGCCTTCGCCATCGCAGCCATCTCTGATGCCATCGGCGCTTTTGCCACCCCCTTGCCGCCGATTGTATGGGTGGTGGATCTTGTAACAGCGCTGCTGCTGTTCCTGGTGCTGGGCCGGCAATGGCTGCTGTTGCCAGGACTAGCTCTGGAGGCGATTCCGGGATTTGGAGTGCTTCCGTTCTGGCTGCTGGTGGTTGGAGCGATTGCTGTCTTGGGCACTCCTCGGCCGACGCTTGAACGGCGCTGAGAGCCCAAGCCAATCTGCGAGTAACGAGGTTTCGGGTAGATGGGCAACCTTCTCTTCTGGTTGGGCATCGGAGCGGCGCAGAAAGGCGCTGGGTCGAAGCCCATTGAACGTCGGCATTGGGTTGTCTCGCTCGTTGTCGGTATTCTGGTTGCACTGTTGATTGCCCTCGGAATGTTTTTCCTGTTGGTCAGCCAACAATGAAGCGGGCCTAATGGAGCCCAATCATGAGGGTGTCGATACTTGCCACAGGCTCCAACGGGACTACTAATGAACCCGCGCGCTGCGCGTCGGATGTGTCCGTTGTGGCCGCTTAACCGCCATCCAGATTGTTCCTTCCGCCAGACATTTGCTCTCTGAGGTCAATCGCATCAGTGAGCGCGCCGGGGAGTTCGGCGGCGTCCAAGTCGACGTGTCGAGGATTGAGCGGTTCGCGTTGCTCAAGGTAGCGAGGCGTGCTTACCCCACCCGACCGTGCGGTCCGGCGATGTGGCGGCGGCCGATGACTTCATTTCCGCACTAGCCACTGGCACCAGCTTGGATATAGCGGCCACCGACCAAAGCAGGCCAATCGCGACGACGCTGGCAAGTGCGATGGATACGATGCGCATCTGCAACCCCCATCTGCTTGCATTGAGCATTGGCGAAGGGGTGTCTCACATTTTCTTGCGGCGTGGATGTGATGCAGTTCACACGGTGAGCCAAATATTGCTGAGGCACACCGTGGAGCGCCCGGCAGGCTTTCACCGGAACATGCGCTAAGCGTGGTTGTTGCGGTCGAGCGTGGCGTGGAAGTCGCTGATCACTGCGATCTCTGCGGCAAAATCCTCCTCGCTCGGAAACGGACGCTCATCGGCCAGCGCAATCCAGAATTCCCGTATGTTGCTGAGAATCTCGCGCCGGATTGGATCAACCTTGATCCTGAGCGCCCGTTCGCAGTCCGCCGCCTTCTCCCATGGGTCCACTTGAGACATGGTGCCTCCTATCGTTTCGAGGCTCGGCGTACTGTGACTCTCCTGCTGACGGCTTCGGTACGTTTCCGCACCTTCGCAGGCGGATTTCCCCAAAGTCCACAATCGCCGATGGGCAAACGTGCTGCATTGCACCGCGGCGGAGTTCGGCAGACGACTCGCTACTTGCGCTTCTCACGAAATCGAAGCGCGCAGTCTCAAGTGTGCCAATTTCCAGGCGAAGCGGAACAACCCTCATTTGGGGTAGGTCACGAACCGTCGGTCGAACAAGACAGATATGGAACGAAGGCTGCCGATACGCCGCGGGCAGAGAGTGCAGCGGATGATACCCCCTCGGCGCGCTAGCGCCTTCACGCTCGCTTGCGTGGCCATCCTGGTGTTCGTGGGCGTCGTGATGGCTCTGTTGTCGTAATAGTGCCGTGACAAGCACTCGGTGTTCGCTTCCCAACTCCCCCGGCCAGAGTGTTGCACCAGCACAACACTCTGAGCCCTCATTTTCCTCCCTGTGACCAACATCACAGGCTGACGCCAGAGGTCAGGGTTATCCCGGCAAGAGGCACCGGACGAAATAACGAAGTCATGCGAGCACGCCACACAATGACCGTCACCGCGCTAACACCAAAGAGTATCCGTAACACCACGGCTGGGATCGGGCGAGCCAGGTTGATCGTGGCCGCCGCGCGAGAGCGGGCAGCGGAGATGGCATACTCGCCGCCAAGGCAATCCCCCACCAGGGAGTCGCAGAGACGTCGTCTGGCCCAGTTGCAGTCGCTGTCGCCATACGCTCCGCAGCTTACCGGAGAGCCTTGACCCAATTCCGCCCGCGAAACTTCCTAGAGAAAGGATGGGGGACTTTCCAAATGCATCGACTTCTTTTCGCTGCAGCCGCGATAGCGGCCATTGCGACCTTGGCAGCCTCAAGGATAGATAGTCAGCAGATACGGTTCACGGCTGACACGGCGCATAGACAATGTGTGGCTACCGGCTACATCCCGGGCACACCTCTCTACTTGCAATGTCGCGCCCGGGTGGTACAGGGTGGCGCCACCGAGTATCAGGAGGCTGTCGCTCGATAGGCACTACGGCCG
>DASRHX010001094.1:0-6406 GCA_035650295.1 Bryobacteraceae bacterium
CGATCCGGGCGAGGAACGAAATCTTTACGCTGATGTCGCGCATCAGGGACGTGTGCGCGAGATGAAGGATCGCCTGCTCGACCTCCTGATCACGTCGGATGAGACCGACCAAATCGCGCCCCGTTGGAGGCTGCAGTGACAACGCAGGACCCCGTCGTCGTGGTCGGAGGCGGTATCACGGGTCTCAGCGCCGCCTACTATCTGAACCGCGCGGGCGTGGATGTGACGTTGGTCGATCCGTCTCCCCGGCTAGGTGGCGTGATTGCGACAGAGACCGTTCAGGGATGCGTAATCGAAGGCGGTCCCGATAGTTTTCTCGCGGCCAAGCCTGCCGCAATGGAGTTGATCCGCGAACTCGGCATGGCCGATGAGGTCATCGGATCGAACGATCACCAGCGCGTCACCTACATCCGCCGCGGCGGCCGCCTCGTCCCGCTTCCAGACGGCCTGATGATGATGGTCCCGACGCGCATCCTGCCGATGGTGGCGAGCAACCTGCTGGGATGGGGCACGAAGGCGCGCATGGGCCTGGAGTGGTTCCGCAAGCCCGCTCCGCATAATGGCGACCGCTCCGTGGCTGATTTCATCCGCGAGCACTACGGGCAGGAAGCAGTGGACTATCTCGTTGAGCCGCTGCTTTCGGGTGTGTATGGAGGAGATCCCGAGCAGTTGAGCGCGGCGAGTGTCCTGCCACGCTTCGTCGAGATGGAATCGAAATACGGCAGCCTGACGCGCGGGACATTGGTCGAGATGGCGCACAACTCGGGCGTGCCCGCCAGAGCCGCCGCGGCGAAGAAACCGCAATTGTTCCGCACGCTGAAGCGCGGGCTTGGCTCTCTAATCGCCGCGCTCGAAGCCGCGCTTGACCGCACGCGCATCGTGCCAGGAACCGCCGAAGCGGTCGAAGGAGGCCGCGTGCGCGTGAATGGCGAGTGGCTGGCTGCGCGCCATGTCCTGCTGGCGTGTCCGGCGCATGCGGCGGCGAAACTTGTCCCTATTGCCGAGTTGGGCGAGATCGCCTACTCGTCGTCGATGACTGTGGCCCTCGGCTATGCAAAGAGCAAACTGGCCGGCGTGCCGTCCGGTTTTGGATTTCTCATTCCGTCGCGCGAGCGGAAGCGCATGGTGGCCTGCACCTTCGTCGGCGCCAAATTCGATTACCGCGTTCCCGAAGACATGGGATTGCTGCGCTGCTTCTTTGGCGGGGCGGGCGATCCTGGCGTGCTGGAACTCAACGACGAGGCCGTTACCGCGCTCGTGCGGGAGGAGCTGCTCACGATCCTGGGCCTCGCCGCCGAACCCGAATTTGTCCGTATCAGTCGCTGGCCGCGTTCAATGGCGCAGTACACCGTGGGCCACGCTGCCCGCATTCACGCGATTGAGGCGGCCGCGGCGCAAATGCCCTGGCTCTCGCTGGCGGGCAATGCCTACCGCGGCATTGGGATTCCCGATTGCATCGCCATGGCGAAAAGTGCCGCGCAGCGCATCGCCTCAAGTTAAGGCACCCCAGCTTTCCCTAAAATCCCTGCATCCTTAGCCGAAATGGTTCTTAGGCGGCTCTAAGTTGTCTCGTCTGTTACAGGTTAAGGGCTGGTTAGCCTTAAATCGAGCCAGGGGCATGCCGGATTCCGGAAGTTTAGACGTGGAGTCAATCAATGAGGGAAAGCACGAAGTGGTGTATTGCGGGTCTTGCCGGCTTAATGTTGGCGGTCGCGCCCGCACGCGCGCAGTTTGAGTTTGGGGGCAAGGAAATCCAGCTGCATGGATTCTTCTCCCAGGGCTTCACATCGAGTGATACCAATAACTTCCTGACAATGAAAAGCAACTCGGGAAGCTTCGCCTTTACCGACGGCGGTATGAATATTTCGACGAAGCTCACGAGCAGACTGCGAGTGGGAGCTCAGGCATATAGCCGCAACATCGGCGAGTTGAGCAACGGCCGCGTCGAACTGGATTGGGCCTATGGCGACTACCGGTTCACCGATTGGCTGGGCGTTCGGGCAGGCAAAGTAAAGACGACGCTCGGCCTGTACAACGATACGCAGGACATGGAGTTTCTGCACACCTGGGCGATGCTGCCGCAATCGTTCTACCCGCTGGACCTGCGCGCCTCCAACATTTCGCACAAAGGCGGCGACCTGTATGGAGAGATCCCGGTCAAGAAACTGGGAACCCTCGACTACACGGTCTATGGCGGTTTGCGCTCTGACGATCCGCGTGGCGGTTTTCGCTACGGCCTGGCGGACGCGGGCACACCGATCTCGGCGATCGACGGGTATCTGATGGGCGCCGATCTTCGCTGGGCGGCCCCATTGGAAGGTCTTGTGATCGGAACGACGGTGATCAAGATTCAAGGGGGCGCATCCGCGAAGCTGGAAGCGGCGGGCGGACTGCCCATTTATGCCGACGTTCTCGGCCGCACCTTCGCGCACTATATCGAGTATCAGCGTAACGGCCTGAAACTGGCCACTGAGTACCGCCGCGACATTGCGAGTTACTACTTCAATACGCCCTTCGTTCCCGCCGCGAGCAACGACAACCGTGCCTGGTATCTTTCCGGCTCCTACCGCTTCCACCCGCGTTTCGAGGCCGGAGCCTATTACTCGCGATTCATCGCCGATTGGGACCTCGATCACTCGCTTCCTAATAACAAGATCAACGACACGGCGATCACGGCGCGGTTCAACCTCTATAAAACCAACTGGAACGTGAAGGCGGAGGGCCACTTTATAAGCGGCTTCGGCAACCCCATGTCGGCGCACTCGTTCTATACCAGGACAAATCCGCAAGGCCTGGTACCACGGACAAACCTACTCATCCTTCGCACGGGCGTGAACTTCTAGACCGGAATATCGGAAGGAATGGGATTGTCATGAAGCGATATCTAATGAAAGCGATTCTAAGCGTGGTGACTCTCACCACACCGCTGCTGGCGGAAGTCGCCGTGGTGGCTAACTCGAGCGTGGGAGTCTCCGAGATCTCGACGGACGATCTGAAACGCGTCTTCCTGGGAGCGAAGAGCTCTCTCAGCGACGGCAGCAACGTGGAACCGGTCCTGCTTCAGGCCGGCGCGGCACACGAAGCGTTTCTCAAGGAGTATGTCGGCAAGACCGACGCCGCCCTGCGCAACCACTTCAAGAGTCTTGTGTTTACGGGTAAGGGTTCGATGCCGAAGAGTTTCGCCTCCGATGCCGAAGTGGTCGCCTATGTGGCTAAGACCAAGGGCGCAATCGGCTACGTGAGCAACGCGGGCGCGGCTGCCGGTGTGAAGCGGATTGCAGTGAGGTAGGGGGTATCCCGCAGATGAAACGTCTCGGCATTGCGGCGAAGATCTGGATGAGCATCTGGATCTTTATCGCCGGATATTTTGCTTCCATTGTCCTCGGCCAAATTCAGGGTTTTCAGACCGAGGCGCGCCTGCGTTCAACGGCTGAAGCCCTGTTTCCGGCGGCGCAACGGAGCCAGGAGGCCGAGGCGGCATTCCAGCGCGCTACCAAGAGCTTTCGCGACGCGGTGATGATCGAGGACGAGGCGGCTCTGGAAACTGGCGGCACTGAAATGGCGGCCGTGGTGAATGCGCTCCGCGGCCTCGCCTCTGTTGAGGGTATTGACGTCCAGCACACGCAAGCCGCGAGCGGGCTGGCAGTCGAGTTGGACATGCTGCGAAGCGAGTCGGTTCCGGTATACGGCCAGATGATGAAGGCTGGCGGAAACCTCACCGACCGGCTCTTGAAGCAAAGCCGCGAACTGGCCGCGCGCAACGAACAAGTAGCAAAGAGACTGACGGGCCTGCGCGCGGGCCTATCCAAGCAACTGCGCGAGGATCTAAACGCGGAGGCCCTCAACTCGAGCCGCCAGCGCACAGTCCGGCTGGTAGTTTTTCTGTTGACCCTGGTAGCGGCTGGCGCGGTGGTGAATCTCACCATCCGCCGTTCCATCACCGGGCCGGTATTCCACATCGTCCAGGGCGTCCTGCACGCCGCAGACGAAGCCGCGGCCGCCTCGACGCAGATGGCGCGTTCGGGACTGGTGGTAGCCTCGGGCGCTAACGAACAGGCGTCGTATCTTGCCGAAACGTCGACCTCGCTCGAAGATATTGCCCAGCACACGCGACAGAATGCAGAGCGGGCGGCCACGGCCGACCAGCTCATGCGCAATGCGCGGTCCGTCGTTGAGAAGGCATCCAAAGCCATGGAGCAACTGAACTCCTCCATGAACGAAATCTCGACCGCCTCCCATCAAGTGGCAGGTGTGCTCAAGACCATTGATGAGATCGCCTTTCACACGAATATCCTCGCGCTGAACGCAGCCGTTGAGGCGGCTCGCGCGGGTGAAAGCGGCGCCGGATTCAGCGTCGTCGCCGACGAGGTCCGGGCCCTGGCGGCGCGTTCGGCCGAGGCGGCCCGCAATTCGGCGTCGCTCATTCAAGAGACGCTGCTGAAGGTCGATTCCGGCGTGAAACTGGTGAAGGCCGCTCACGGCTCGATTGGCGAAATCGCTACATCGGTGGGTAACGGAAGCACGCTGGTTTCAGAAATTGCCGCCAACAACGAGCGCCAGTCGTACGGCATAAGCCAGGTGAACGGCATGATGTCGCGCATGGGGCAGGTGACGCAGGGTAACGCCGCCAACGCGCAGGAATCCGCCACGGCCGCCTCCGCCATGAGCGAACAGGTGGAACGCACCCGCGAATTCATCAACGAACTGGCCGAGTTGGTCGGCTCACGGACCTAAAGGGAGAGGTTCAGCCCCTGCCTTTTTCCGATCGCGCCATGTCGTAGAGCGCCTTGATGTAACCAAGCGAGTAGCTCCAGCCGGCGTAGCGCCCACCCTTCATCTCCGGCACGTGGTCGGCGATGAGGTTACCGCGGAAATCGATCTCCACCAAGGTCCGCATCAGCTTTTTCATGTCCGTATAGCCATCGTCGACGTAAGTTTCGACGAAATCCGGAATTGGCCCAGTGACGTTGCGGAAGTGAATCTTCCACAGCTTGCCCAACTTCTGGAACTCGCGCGCGGCCTGAAATACGTCGCGCCCCATGAACTTGCCGCCTTCCATCCATGTTCCACAGCATAGGCACACCCCGACGTTCGGCGAATTGGCGATCGCAAGAGCCTTCATGTAGCCGTCGAAGTTCCCGAAGATGTTGCGCGGTACGCCGCCAAGCTCGGGTACCGGCGGATCGTCCGGATGGATGCCGATGCGAATGCCCACCTCTTCGGCGACTGGAACCACCTGCTTAATGAAGTAGGTGTAGTTCTCCCACAACTCTTCCTTGGTGAACTTGCGGCCGTGGGAGAGCGGCGGCTCAAATGTCTGCCGTCCCCAATAGCCTTTTGCCGTGGCTTGGTGGAAGGCGCGGGCTGGCGCGCCGCCGCGCGTGGTTTCGCGCTGGCTAGACCAGATGCCGTTGCCCATGTGCGCATACGTGGTGTAGGTCAGGCCCGCCGCGCTCAGGTTGCGCAGAAATTGTTTGTATTCTTCAATCTTCGCGTCGCGGCCAGGAAGGTTCAGCGTCACCTCGGGCATATTGTGGACGCTTCCGTTGCTGATGTTCCAGACCTTCAGCCCGGCAGCTTCGGCCTTCTTGACGATCGCATTGTAACTCTCCCCCAACGGGGCCGGAGCCCCGCTTCCGACGTTCAACCATTCGATGCCCATCTGCTTGGCCCAGACGAGCTCGTCGTCAGGAAGCGTGGACGACGTTTGCAGGGAAATCTTGATGCCGGGCGACAGCGGCGCAAGCGGTTTCTTGGCGGCAAGCGCGGGCGTCGCCGCTGCCGCCACGGCGGCAGCAAGAAATCCTCGCCGGCTGGGAATCGTGGACATGATCGAATTCTCCTTTGTTGCTCAACAGAGATGCGTTTCGGGGATAGTCTATTTCATTTGCGCCCTCCATGGGGCGGGAAAATTGCTATCCTGAGACAGCATTCCAATGGGCTCGGAGAGGCAGTCCGGTCCGTTGGTTGGAGGAGTAACGGTGATTCATCCTTTCTTTCGGACGCCGCCTCGGGCCGTCGTCGCGGTGATTCTTGCCCTGTTTCTATCCGCTGCCCAAGCGGGGTCCAACTCTGGCGCCGATTGTGCGTTCCGTAGCTCACCAGACGAGTTTCTTCAACAGGCCAGCCGTGCGCGCGAAGACGCGTTCGAACGCGCGGCCAAGTTCGGTCTGAAGCGCGCCTCCGGCCAAAAACCCAACGCCGTCGCCCCCGGGTCGATTCCCCGCCGCAACCTGATCGACGATGCCATCTTCGGCAAGCTGCAGCAGATGGGTGTCGATTCGGCGCCGCTTACTACCGACGAGGAGTTCCTGCGGCGCATCATGCTCGACCTGACCGGGCGCATTCCTTCTCCCGATGCGGTGCGTGAATTCGTGCAGAGCGAAGACCCCACTAAACGCGACGG
>DASRHX010001095.1:0-6606 GCA_035650295.1 Bryobacteraceae bacterium
TCGCCAAGATGGAGCGCGACGGCGTGCGTCCGTCGGCACTGGCTTCCGACCATGAATTTTTGCGCCGCGTCACTTTGGATTTAACGGGACGTATACCGTCGACAGACGAGGTGAAGCAGTTCACGGCGAGTGCGGATCCAAGGAAGCGGGAAAAGGCGATTGACCGGCTGCTCGAGAGTGACGCATTCGTCGACAAGTGGGCTTATTTCTTCATGGACCTATTCCGCGCCAGTGGAAAGATGGGGCGCGGACAGAACCTATTCCACTACTGGATGAAAGAGAACTTGCGCGTGGACCGGCCCTACGACGAGGTCGCGCGGGACATTATCGCCGCCTCGGCGAAGAGCAACCATGTGGTGGCGGCGTCGAACGTGATTGCACGCGAGCATGTGCAGGGAAAACCACAGCCGGACGACGGAGCCGATTTAGGAATGGTGCATCAGCTCGACACGCACGATGAGTTGAACGTGCTGTATGGGAAGACGTTTCTTGGCGTGAACCTTTCCTGCGTGAGCTGCCATGACGGCAAGGGCCATCTGGAGAAGGTCAACGTTTATCTGAGCGGAAAGAAGCGCACGGAGTTTTATCAAAGCAGCGGGTTTCTCGGTAATAGCCGTTACCTGATGTACTGGGAGTACGGCAAGCCGCAATCGGGCGAGTTCCTGATGGACGACGGAAACCCCGGCTACGACTCGAAGGGCGCGAGCATGATCCGCGTTCCGCGCTTTGGCGGCAAGAGCGATCCGGCGTTTTTCCTGACGGGCGAAAAGCCAAAACCGGGCGAGGAGCCGCGCGTGGCCCTGGGCCGCATGCTGACGGCGCATCCGCAGTTTGCGAGGGCGTCGGCAAATTTGTTTTGGTGGCGGATGATGGGCCAGGGCATCGTCGAGCCATTCGACGATTTCGATTTGGCGCGCCAGGATCCGGCGAATGTGCCCGCGGGCTGGGAGTTGCAGCCTACGCATCCGGAACTGTTGAACGATTTAGCGGCGGATTTCCGCAAGAGCGGCTTCCGCATCAAACACTTGTTGAGGACGATCGCGAATTCGAGCGCGTATCAACTCTCGGCCCGTTACGACGGTGAGTGGAAGGACCAATACTCGAAGTATTTCGCGCGCAAGTTTGTCCGGCTATTGGGCGCCGAGGAACTGCACGACTCGCTCACGCTCGCCACGGGCCGCGCGGGGAACTTCAAATACAACGACACGCAGGTCCAGATGGCGATGCAGTTGAGCGGTCCGAGCGGCGGCGGCGATTTGAAATATTTCATGCAGACCTTCGGTCAATCGAACCGCAACAATCCTCCGAAGCTGCTGACGGGTTCGCCGCTGCAGCCGCTGGTGATGATGCAGAGCCCGGTGGTGAACGACCGCGTACTGGCTCAGAAAGACAGCCGCGTGCAGCGGCTGCTCGATTCGTATAAAGAGGATGGCGTTGTCGTGGACGAGATGTTCCTGGGGACACTGAACCGGCCGCCAAGCCAGCAGGAGCGCGCAATCGCGCTCGACGCCATGAAGCAGAACCGCGTGAATGGCGCCGAGAACTTGCAGTGGGCGCTCGTGAACCTGACTGAGTTCTTCTACAACTACTAAGAAGGAATCGACTATGAGAACGGTTGGCGATTTGCTTCCTTCGCGGCGGCGATTCCTGGAGTTGGGCGGACTCGGGCTGACGCTTGCCGCAACCGACACGATCGTGCCGCGGGTCTATGCGAACGGTTATAAAGCCAAGCCGCGTGGTACGGCACGGAACATTATTTACTACGAACTTTCGGGCGCGCTGAGCCACGTCGAATCGTTCGACTTCAAGGAGAATGCGGGCACGCCGAAGGATCTGGACGTTCGCAAGGTGAAAGACGGGCTGTATCTGCCGCATTTGCTGTTCCCGCGCATGGAAAAGCAGGTGGAGAAATTCGCGATCCTGCGGTCGATGTTGAGTCACGAGGAAGTGCATTTCCGCGGGCAATACTACGTGCAGACCGGCCGGCAGTTGAACCTCGCGTTTGCGCGCGAGATTCCGGCGGTCGGCAGCGTGATGGCGATGGAGTTGGAGTCGCGGCGCCGCCAGCAGGACACGTTCCCGATTTACATGTCCTTCAACCTGGACAAGGCGTTTCCGGGCGCGCTTTCGACGGGATTTTTGCATCCACGGCATTCGGTGGTGGACATCAATCCCGACGCCGCGGTGAAAGGGATGGCCCTTGACGAGAAAGCCATCCATCTGCTGGAGGAGCGATGGCGGCTGTTAAGCGCGCTGCGCGCGGCCGAGCGGGAGCGCATTTCGAAATTCGGACGCGATATGGCGTCGTACGAAGATTTCTACGAGACGGCGCACAAGCTGCTGAGCGATCCGCGCTGGCCCGCGGCGTTTCAGTTGTCCAAGGAGGACAAGGAACGGTACGGCAACACAGCGGTGGGAGTAAGCTGCGCGCTGGCGCGGAACGTGCTGGCACAGGACGCCGGGACGCACTACGTGCATATTTGTCATCCGGGCTGGGATCATCACGTGCAGATCTGGGATCGCACGGCAAAGTCAAATCACTATGTGCTGTGTCAGGAGTTCGATCCGGCGCTTTCGAGCTTGATGGAGGATCTGGCCAAGACGCCGTCGAAGGCGGAGCCGGGCAAGACGCTGCTGGATGACACGCTGGTGGTGGTTATGGGCGAGTTCGGCCGCACGCCCGGAGCGCTTAATAACATGGCGGGCCGCGATCATCACAACAAGGTGTTTCCGGCGATGTTCGCGGGCGCGGGAGTGAAGGCGGGAGCGCTGTTGGGCAAATCCGACAGCGAGGGCGCCAAGTGTATTGAATCGGGCTGGCACCGGAAGGAGCAACCCCGTATTGAGAACATCGTCGCGACGATGATGTCCGCGCTTGGAATCGATTGGTCGAAGGAAATCCGCAACACGCCATCCGGGCGGGCATATCCTTATGTCGATGCACTCGGCCCGAACGGTTGGATTCCGACGGATGACATCACGACGATTTACGGTTAGTCTCTCCCTCTTGTTCGTTTGGCAATTGGCAGCGCAGCCGCCCACCGGCATGGTTTTCATTCCAGGCGGCGAGTATACGCGCGGGCGCATGTACAAGTTGCCCGACGATGGCCTGAAGTGGTTTCCAGAGCTTCTGAAAGACGACCAACCGGCGCGGAAATTGAAGATTTCGCCATTCTATTTGGACGCCAAGGAATCAACCATTCAGCAGTACGCCGAGTTCGTTTCGGAAACGAAACATCGCGCTCCCTATAACTGGCCCGCCGGCAAGGCGGACCCGAAGAAACTGGATCACCCGGTCACCGCGATTTCGTGGGACGACGCCTCGGAGTATTGCAAATGGGCCGGGAAGCGGCTGCCTACCGAGGCTGAGTGGGAGAAGGCGGCACGAGGGATGATCGAGGGCGCGCAGTATCCCTGGGGCGACCGTCAACCAACGAATAAAGACGCGCGGTTCGATACAGTGGAGGGTCCGGGGCCGGTGGGTAAGTTCGCCCCCAACGGCTTTGATTTGTACGATATCGCGGGTAATGTCTGGGAGTGGACCGGCGATTGGTACGCGAGGGACTACTATGGGGCCGCGCCGGAACAGGATCCAAAGGGGCCGGCGGCGGGGCAGTACAAGGTGTTGCGCGGGGGCTCGTGGGCGGATGTATCGAAGTACCTGCGTGTTGCACATCGAACGTGGGCCCGTCCGGCGGAGCGAGGGCCGAATATCGGCGTGCGGTGCGCGGCGGACTTTCCACGCCGCTGATGAGAAACTGGTGAACCCGCAAGCGAAGTACGGCTTCTCCGTCGATATGGCTTCTCTCAGAATATGAGGGAATTCGAAGCACTCCTGAGCCTGGTTCTTGCGGCTGTGATCCTGGCCGCGCTGGCACGCCGCGCCGGAGCGCCTTACCCGGTATTCCTGGCGCTCGGCGGCGCGCTTCTCGCGTTTCTGCCGGGCGTGCCCTCGTTCACCTTTCCTCCCGAGCTCGCCCTGGCCCTTTTCATCGCGCCGGTGCTGCTCGATGCCGCCTACGACGCGTCGCCGCGCGATCTCAAGGATAATTGGGCGCCGCTTACCGGGTTGGTGGTATTTGCGGTGGGATTGACAACCGCCGCGGTGGCCGCCGTCGCGCGTACCTTGCTGCCTGAGATGCCCTGGGCGGTGGCGGTTGCTCTTGGCGCCGTGGTCGCTCCACCGGACGCCGCCGCCGCGACCGCGGTGCTGCGCCCGCTGCGGCCGCCCCACCGCATCCTGACAATCCTCGAAGGCGAGAGCCTGCTGAATGACGCTAGCGCGCTTCTCATCTATCGCGTCGCCGTAGGAGCAGTCGCCGCCAACGGGTTCTCCATTGGCGCCGTTGCGCCGACCTTCATGCTGGCCGTGGCCGGCAGCCTGATCGCGGGTCCCGTGCTGGGCTGGCTATTCGTCCGCGCGATCGTGCGCGTGCAGCATGTGCCGACCTCTATCATTCTCGGGTTCATCGGCACATTCGGCGTGTGGATTCTGGCCGATGCCGTTGGCCTCTCCGGCGTCTTAACGATGGTGTGCTATGCCATGGTTTTGGCGCGGACCTTGCCTGAGCGAACACCCGCACGGATGCGCATACCGGCATACGCCGTGTGGGAGACAGTCGTTTTCGCGGCGAATATTCTCGCGTTCATCTTCATCGGGCTGCAGATTCGCCCGATTCTCGACAGCTTGGAGGTAAGCGACCGCGGGCGATATTTCGGCGTGGCGGTTGCGGTCCTCGTGACCGTGATCGTTGTGCGGCTCGCCTGGCACATGTCTTTCAACGCTGTCGTGAGATGGCGGCACCGCCAGCGCGGTTTTCATCCACCGAGACCTATGCTGCGGCCGTCAGCCGGGAGCGGCCTGGTGATCTCGTGGGCAGGCATGCGCGGCATTGTCTCCCTCGCCGCCGCGATGGCGCTCCCAGCGGCGTTTCCCTATCGCGACCTGGTGGTGCTGACGGCATTCTCCGTGGTTCTCGGAACGCTGGTGCTCCAGGGACTGACCCTCAAACCTCTCCTGCGCGCATTCGATTTGAATGACGATGATCCGATCGGACGCGAAGTGAGTGCGGCACGCGCATGCGCCTTAAGCGCCGGGCTCGCGACGTTGGAGCACGACCAATCGGTGGCCGCGGATGCCGTCCGGGAGACGTTTACAATGCGCCTGGCGCCCGGGCATCGTGAAGGAGATGACGCACGACGCTCCGCGGCCGCCGAAATCCATGGTGCGGCCCTTCAGGCGGCCCGGCAGGCCGTTCTCGCCATGCGTGCCAACCACGAGATCGGCGACGATGCCTTTCATCTGGTGGAGGAGGACTTAGACTGGCTGGAAATGGCAGCCGGTGGCAAGGCGGAGTGAAAGCGATCCTCAGAACACGATTCGAATGTTACGAAGGCGATACTCGAAACTCGACGTATATTCGGCCGAAGACTCGAGCTGGAAGACCCTTCCGTCTGTTAGCGTGCCGTGCGCCGCGATCACGTCCCGTCCGACTTGGGCGGTTCCCGGCGGATGCAATGTTTCGTGGTAGAGGTTTGCCAAACCCTTCTGCAAGGACGGCATGACCCTCAATTCCGGTACAGTCAGCACACCGTCCGCTAGGCCCGCCTGGAGCTCATTCCAGTGGACGAACCAAATATGTACCGCGCCGGTGCCCTGGAGAATATTCTGAATCGGTGCGAGATCGATGGGCGGCGGTCCGTTTTTCCAAACTGACAAACCCTGGACGTTGAGTGGGCAGCCGAAGGCGCGTGGGATGTCGAAGAAGTTGAGGAGATTGAAGTCGGCCGGGACACAGTCCGGCGACGTATAGAACGGAATGGCGGCCCATTGTTCGTCATGAATTGCGTTTGGCCCCGGTCCTATCCTTGCGTAAAAGGGGGCGTTTGGCGGAGGGAAAGTCGTGTGTACCGCCGGATACGCTGTGAGTATGGCCAGCGGCAAGACGGCGATCCTCAGGCCGAGCTTGCGCCGCATTGAAAGCACGGATTTGTGGTTGGGTGAAAGCATAGTTCCTCCTTAATTTCATGGAAGTCAGTTCTTCGAGAGATCCCGATAGCTAACGGTCAGCCCTTCAGCCGGGTCAGTCTTTTTCCTGGATGCCAGGGCTTGGGCCGCGCGCTTTTCCAGTCGCCGCGCCTCGTCTTTGCGGCCGGTTTGCCGGAGTAGTTTCGCGTAGTCGACAAGCGTCTGAATTGTCTGCGGATGATCGCTGGGCAACAGGCGGTGGCAGATGGCAAGAGCCCTCATAAAGGGAGGGTCGGCCTCGCCGTGCCGATCCTGGGAGCGAAGCGATTCGGCCAGGTTGCTCAAACTCTTTGCCACTTCAACGTGCTCAGGGCCGAAGGTCACTTCGTAGATCTGCAGAGCTTGCCGGAACCGCCGGTCTGCCTCCGTGTATTGACGGCGCTCCAGTGCCAAAACTCCAATGTTATTTAGAACGGCGGCGACCACGGGATGCTTTGCGCCGGCCGAATGCTCGTGGATCGCTCGGGCTCTCTCCATGGCGGCCTCGGCGTAGTCCCACTTCCGCTGCGCCCGGTAGATATTGGCGAGCGTGTTGAGCACGGGTGCAAGTTGCAGATGGTCAATTCCCCACTTGGACT
>DASRHX010001096.1:0-3336 GCA_035650295.1 Bryobacteraceae bacterium
GTTGTCCGGGTTGCGGACGCTCACCGCTTCTGGCGCGCCTTCGATGACGCGCGGGCGGCGGCCAGTCAGCCGCATCGACTCTTCGATGACCTTGCCCAGCGAAATGAGCCGGTCGCCCGAAAGATTAAACACGGAGAAACCTGTGGGAGCGTTCCTTACCGCCGCCAGGATTCCCGAACAGATGTCTTGCACATGAATGAAACGCCGCGCCGTGGCGAGCGATCCCTTCACCTCAACCACGTCATTGTGCACAACCGCGTCGTGCAGCATCTCGACCGCCGACCAATTGGAAGGCCGCGGCCCGTATGCGATCCCGAACCGCAGAATAGTCACCGAGGCAAGATCACCACGCCGCGCAGCGCCCGCAAGCAGCCGTTCGCCGGCGAGCTTGGTGAGCGCATATTCGCTAACGAGGCGCGTGGCATCGAGCGGGGTGTCCTCGCGCTGCACCTCGTTGTTCGAAACCTCGCCGTACACCCACTCGCTCGAAGCAAAGACAAACTGGCGCACACCGCGCCTGTGGGCGGCCTCGATCAGGTTCAGCGTGCCGCCAACGTTGACGTCGAAGGCCTCGCGCGGATTTTGCCGGCAATCGGCATCGCGCGAGATAGCGGCCAGGTGAACCAGAATGCCGCCTTCGGGGATGAGATCGGCAACCGCGGCATCGCGGATGTCGGCGCGCTGGGTACTGTGGTGGCGGGCGACCGTATCGATTCCCGTCCAATGTTCGCCTCGTGTATCGAGCGCCGCGCCCAGACAGGAACCAATGAAACTCTCCGAACCGGTAATGACGATCATCGAACGGAGACCTCCTCGGGGTAGGGCTGGTGTTCGGCCATCATCGGCGCGCCCCATTCGTCGCGGCGCTTTTTTCGGAGAAACCCATGTGGGCAACAAGTGACGTGGAGCCGCGTGTAGTGGGGGTCGTCTTCATACTCGGGGTGGGCGGTGAGGAAGCGTTCAATGGCGTCGAGCGGATGACTCAGACGCCATTCCCGCCGGCCACGGGGAATGTCCCAGACGTCGGCCTGCGCGCCGTCCATGACGACGAGATAGCTGCCCGGCGTAACCAACTGTTCGTACAAGCGCAACTCGGCGAGAACATGGTCAGTGCAGTGATTGGAATCCAGCGTCACGACGACGCAGCCCGAACCCGCCACACGGCGGCGGACGCGCTCAAATGTCTCCTGCGAGGTCGAACTGCCCTCAATGAGCTCGATCCGGTGAGCGAGCGGATGAGCCTCGAGCGCCGCGCGGTTATGCTTGCGGATTTCGACGTCGATTCCGAGCACGCGGCCCTTACCTGCGAGCTCGCATAAGGAGGCGTAGAAGACGGCCGAGCCTCCATGGGCCACGCCGCATTCGACAATCCAGTCCGGCCGTAGCCGCCACAACAACTCCTGCATCAGAACGATGTCGGTGGGGAACTGAATGATGGGGATGCCAAGCCAGGTCGGCTCGTACATGAGGCGGAACTCTGCGCCGAGCTTCACCCACATACTCGCCACGGTGCGCAAACCCTCGGGCGAGTACAAGTCGACGGTGCGCCGCGAACCGGCCGTTTCCACGGTGATGCGAGTTTGTGAGTCGGTGGTGAGGGTGCGGTCATACATGAGGGAAATCTCCTGAGGGAATGCTGTGCGCGCTCATACCAGCCGCACCTCGGGCACGGGAATGAGAAACTGGCCGCCACGTTCACGGTAGCCGGACAGTTGAATCTGAATCTCATCGGCAAAATTCCAGGCAAGCAACAACAAAATTTCAGGATTCTCGGCATCGATGCGCGCCGGATCGACGATGGGAATATGTGTCCCAGGCGTGAAGCGTCCCTGCTTCAGTGGATTGCGGTCGGCGATCCAGAGCAGATCGTCCGGTCCGAGACCGCACCAGGCGGCCAGCGTCGAGGCCTTGGCCGGCGCGCCATAGCCGGCGATGCGTTTGCCCTGCGCTTTCAGGCGCGAGAGTGTCGTGCAGAGATCGGCGCGGATGGCCACCGCGCGGCGAGCCAGATCGTCGTACACGTTGCGGCTTGCCAAGCCGGCCTTGCGTTCGGCGGCCAATTGAACCGCCACGCGTGGGCTCACAGTGCGGGCGCCGAGGTGTTGAACCCAGACACGGAGTTGGCCGTGGTGAATGGACAGGCGCTCGCAGTCGAAAACTTCCAGTCCGTGCCGGGCAAACAGTTCCATCATCGGTTCCAGACGCCAAAAGTGGCAGTGCTCGTGATAGATGGTGTCGAAGGCGCATTGCTCGACAAGATCGAGCAAGTAGTGGGCTTCGATGACAAAGATGCCGCCGGTGGCAAGCAGCGACGCGACGCCATCGAGATAGGAGGCGAGGTCCGGTATGTGTGGGAAGGAATTGGTGGCTGTAATCACGCGCATGGGACCGTGGCGGTCGAACAGACGCCGCGCAGATTCGCGGCCGAAGTAATCGACCTCAACCTCAACACCTTTTGCCCGCGAAAGCGGAGCGAGGTTGTCCGCCGGATCGATGCCAAGAGCACGAAAGCCGTGGCGGCTCATGTGAGCGGCGAGGGTACCGTCGTTGCAGCCGATATCGAGCGAAGCTGCGTCGTGGCCGGGCCTGATACGCGAGGCAATGGCGGCGGCGAGCGAGCCGAGGTGCCGCTCCAAGGTTGAGGACGCCGAACTGACATACAGATAATGGGCGTAGAGCAACTTGGGTGCGACGCGGTCGGCCAGTTGCACATGCGTACACTTTGAACATCGAGCCAGCCGCAGAGGAAACAGAGGCTCGCCTTCCCGGTCTTCGCGCGCTGGCAAATTATTGGCCAGGCCGGTGTGGCCGAGATCGAGGACGATCCCCAGTTCGGTTGCGCCGCACAGTAGGCAACTCATCGAGATTGCTCCTTCCACCAGGCGATGGCCTGCTCGATTCCCGCCCGCAGGTCGAGGCGCGGTCTCCAGCCTAGCCAGCCGGCGGCGCGACGGTTCGTACCCGAACTGCGGGCAAGCGTTTCGCCGCCGCGGAGAGCGGCGGAAGCGTGACAGTCGGCTTTCACGCCCGCACAGGCAAAAACGAGGTGAGCGAGGTCCTGTACGCGTGTCGGCTCGCCGGAGCAGATGTTGAGAATGGCAGGGTTGGGCAGCGGCACGGATGCCGCGCGCGCGATTGCATCTACCGCGTCGGCGACGGCAAGGAAGTCACGTTCCTCCTGGGGAGCGCGGAGAACAAGCGAACGATGATCGAGGGCGGCGCGAATGGCCGAGGGCACAAGACGCGACGGCGCTTCATATGGTCCGTACGGAGTGAACAGTCGAAGCCATACGCACTCGATACCCTGGCATGGGGCCGTCGTGGTGGCGAGTCGGC
>DASRHX010001097.1:0-8905 GCA_035650295.1 Bryobacteraceae bacterium
TCTGGAGTTCATCGACGCGTTCGGTTCGGGATTGGGCACGGAGACTGCGGATGAGGCCGATCAAGGCCCACCCGTTTTCGGGGTTACGCCGCAGATCTTCCCAAAAGACCGTTTCCGCTTCCGCGGGGCGGCCAGCTTCGAGCAGCACGGCGCCAAGCGAATGGCGGGCCGGATAATACCAATCGGGCGGCTCGTTGTAATTGAGGCCGTCTTCCACGCGGACGGCGTGCTCGAGCAACCGAACCGCCTGGGCGTAGTCTTTTCGCTTGCCGGCCATTTCACCTTCAATCACTGAGACGCCGATTTCCAACAGTTGGGGCATGCCATTGAAACCACCGACCGTGAGTTCTTTGAATATGGGCTCGGCTGCAACGGACTTCAGCTTGGCAAGTTCCGCCGAAGCCTGTGGCACCTGGTTCTTGGCCAGCGAGGCGAGCGCGCGTGTGTAGTGATAGACGGCCGTGGCCCAACGGAGCTTTGTGTCGGGCTGTGATTCGGCAAGAATCTGGTCCCACTGTCCGAATCGCGCCATGGCGAACATGGGATAGGCGAAGTAATACTGGATGAGCGCCCACTCCTTCTGCGCCATGACGTCATGATGCAGCCGCTTGGCCATCTTGCGCGAAGCGTCGACTGCCTGCGCGCCATCGCCGTGCAGCATGGCCGACACTGCCAGGAAGTGCCAGTTATGCGGGTGATAGGCCATTGGATAAAGGCCTTGCATGCGGCACTGGGTGAGGTAGGAATCGTCGGCCTTGACGGCGTCGCTGTTCGCCTTCATCGAATCGGCGTAGCGTCCAGTGCGAATGTAGATATGCGAGGGCATGTGGACCAGGTGGCCCGCGGCGGGAGCGAGTTTGGCCAGCCGCTCGGCTGCCTCGGTGGCACGTTCGGGCGTAGTGGAAGCTTCGACCAAGTGGATGTAGAGATGGTTTGCGCCGGTGTGATCGGGCCAGCGGCTCATGGTGCGTTCGATGAGTTCGACGACAGGAGGAATCTCGGGGCGGGCGCGGCCGTCTTTGCCCCAATACTGCCAGGGCATTGTGTTCATGACTGCGTCGGCGTACAAGACCTGTGCATCGGGA
Source organism: Bryobacteraceae bacterium (assembly GCA_035650295.1). Lineage (GTDB taxonomy): Bacteria > Acidobacteriota > Terriglobia > Bryobacterales > Bryobacteraceae > JAFLBB01. The sequence continues at coordinate 1,086 of DASRHX010001097.1, forward strand.
TCGCTTTGATACTTCAGCGCCACCTCTTTCATTGCGGAGGCATAGGATTTGTTGAGAGTGAGGCGGTCCTTTCCCTTTTCGGCAGAGAAACGTCTGGCGAGCGCGTCAATGTAGGCGCGTTCGGATTCGGGCGCCTGCGCGGCGAGGGTGCGTGCCTTGGCGATGGCTTCGAAGGCTTCCTGTTCGCGTTCGGGCGCGGGCACGGGGTCGTTGATGTTTGGCGCGAGGGCGAGCGCAAGTCCCCAGTACGCCATTGCGCAGTTTGGATCGAGTCGGGCAGCCTCGCGAAAAGCGCGTGCGGCCTCGTCGTGGTTGAAGGCGTAGACCAGCGCGAGTCCCTGGCGGACGAAGCGGAGGGCTTCGGGGCGTTGGGCTGTCGCGTTGAACGTCATTTCGCCCATGCCCTTCAATTCCGGCGCGATGGCCTTTCCCTGAGGGGCTGGAGGCGTGGGCTTTGGAGCGCAGGAGAGCAGGACGAGAAAGAGGATGACAGCGGTCGGCTTCATGGAAGTGCTCCCTAGTGAACGGACGCTTTGACCCAATCTATGTTGAGGTGCGCGTAGCGGATCGTTTTTCGTGGTCCGCCTGCTGGAATGTGGTTCTGGAAGTAACTATAGGTCAAATGCAGAGTGCCGTCACGTCCCTCCAGCATGGATGGATAGTGGAAGCTGGATGGCGGCTTATTGGTCTCGTCGCGTTCGACATGACGCGTCCATTTCCAGGATTTGCCCTCGTCGTCGCTGAGCGAGAGGGCGAGCGACCAGCGTCCGCTTTCCAGATCGTTGTAGAGCAGAGCCCAGGTTCCGTCGCGGAGCACCTGAACCTCGATGCCCGCGCCGGGATTGGGAAATTGGGTATCGATTGGCTTGGACCAAGTGATCCCCTGGTCGCGGGACTCGCTTTGGAGGATTCGCTTGGGAGCCGGGCCGTTGTCGCGAAAGTAGGCGACTAGAGAACCGTCGCGGCGGCGAGCGATGGTGGGCTGCACGGGGCCATTGCCGACTATTGGTTCGCTTGTGGACCAAGTGGCGCCGCCGTCATCGGTGATGGCGACAAGGGAGAAATCGAAGCCGTCGGAATAGAGAGGTACGAGCAGGCGGCCGCCAGGGAGTTCCGTGGGCCGGGCTCGCGGCATCCAGCCCATGCGGGCGAAGTACTTGTCGGCAGCTTTGGGAATCATGCCCATGACGTGGGGGTCGTTGGGGAAGTTCGCTTCGGCCTGTCGCTTGACGCTCGCGGCAAAATCGCGCGGAATGACGAGCCACGATTCCTTCTCCTGCCATTTCGGCGCGCCGGGCCCTTTGTAGTCGGTGGAGACGCGATACTTCAAGAGCCCGGTGTGCCACTCATTGGCGATGATGACGGGCCAAAAGAGCCAGAGGCGTTGTTTCGAGTCGAGGAAGAGGGCGGGGTTGCAGTCGGGGAATCCGGGCGTATCGGCGATGGTGAAGCGCGGGTCCCAGTTCTTCTGGCCCTTGCGCAGGCGCGCGCCTTCGATCTTCACATCGTCGGCCGTGCGTTCGCCGGAGCCGTTGTACCAGACGGCGAACAGGTCGCCGTTGGGAAGTTCGACGACGCTTGAGGAGTGATTGTGCCAGTGCTCAGGCGGAAAGATGTCCCGCTTTTCAAATACAGGTTCGGCGGCCTGCAAGGCGCAGGCGAGGGTTAGGGCAAAGGCGATGCGAAGCATCCGCCCATTTTCGCCTATTGCAGACAGCAGGCCGACTGGACTAGTTGGACCGGGGAGGTTTGGCGCTCTTGGGCGAAGTATTGTTGGCCGGACAGGCGTTTGTAGACTTCGCCGGCGACGCCCGAGGCAACCGGGCCGTTGACATGCCTACCACCGGTGAGCATAACGATAACGACGAGTTTATTCTTCTCGACATCGTTGAAGGAGCCGAACCATCCCATGTGGGTGGGCGAATTACGATCGGTGCAGGTACCGGTCTTGCCGAGGATCGGTTCGTTGGGATCGTAAGCAGCGCGGCGCGCGGTTCCATATTCGACGGCACCCATCATGCCCGGCTTGATGTCGGGGATGTACTGGGCGATGTCGAGTTGCCGCTTGACGCGGGGCACGAAGTTCGCGACCTGCTCCTGATCCTGTGGGTACTGCAGATAATACAGCGTGCCGCCATTGGCGATAGAACTCATCATCGCGGCCAGTTGAAGGGGGGTGAGCGTGATGCCTTCACCGAAGCTGCACATCATGCCAACGCCTCCGAACTTCGGGGGCTCGGTGGGAAGCCGGCCGGGCATCTCACCCTCGAGGCCGAGCGTGGCGCGCTCGCCGAGTCCGAATAACCGGGCGTAATAGGAGACCTTCTCGAAGCCCATCTTGACGCCGAGGTTGGCAAAGAACTGATTATCGGAGCGGGCCAGCGCTTCAGTGAGATCGAGCGTCAAGCGGCGGCTAAGGCGCATCGGAGTCGTGCGGTCGATCAAACCCTCGCTCAGCGCGGCCATGCCGACAACAACCTTAATGGTGGAGCAGGGAATAAAGCCGCTCTTCAGCGCCAACTGCTGATTCACGATTGTGAGGATTCGGCCGGTGTTGGGGTCGACCACAACGACGGTCCCGTTGAGGCCGTGCATCGCTTCGACAGCCGCTCTACGGACGTTGAGGTCTTCGCCATCGACGACGTCTCCGACGGTCGAATCGGCAAAGCTCGACACCTTCCACACGCCGGCTGACACTCCGCGGCGGCCGCGCGAGGCGCGGGCACGCTTGACGGGGGCTCGGCGTGATGCGGGAGTCGACACGGCGCGACGAGTCGACGAAGTCCGCCGAGTGCTAACCAAAGAATTGGCCGGAACTATGGCCTTCGTCTTAACCACCGGTTTCTTGGCGGTGCGCACCGTGGTGGTGCGGCGTGGGGTTGTTTTCTTGGTGGCCGTCGTCGCGGCGAATGAATGCGTCACTGATAGCAACAGTAAGAGTACGGAAAGAATACGCGCCATCGATCTATTACTCTCCCCCGGGACAGGCGACCGATTGGCCGTCCGTGCCCATTCCTCATGTATCGGCTGTTCCGCAGTTAGGCTGCAGTCCAACCACCGTCAATGGTCACAATGGACCCCGTTATAAATGCTGCTTCGTCTGAAGCCAGGTAAAGCGCCAGGTTAGCAATCTCTTCAGGCCTCCCCAGTCTACCGATTGGCTGGCGCTGATTCAACTCCTGTCTTACCTTTTCTTTTTCATGTTTATGATACTTTTCCAGATAACCCTCCACGAAGGGAGAATCGACCGTTCCCGGACAGATGCAGTTCACGCGGATCTGCTGGGCATATTCAACGGCCAACTGTTTAGTGATCGCGACAACTGCCCCTTTGGTGGCGCAGTATGCGTAACGTTTTTTGATTCCGACGACCCCGGCGACGGAGCCGATGTTGACGATATTGCCCTTTGTGGCGAGCAGTTTAGGCACGGCAGCGCGGGTCACCAGGAACATGCCAGTGACGTTGACCAGCATGAGCCGTTCAAAGTCGGCAAGCGAGGTTTCTTCGATGCTGCCGACGAGGCCGATGCCGGCGTTGTTGACGAGAATGTCGAGGCGGTCTAGGGCACCCAAACCGGTGTTGACCGCCGATTCGTTGGCGATGTCGAGCGGAAGGGCCTGTGCGTTTCCGAGCTCAGCAGCCAGTTTTTGCGCCGCTTCGGAGTTTAGATCGGCGACAACTACGGTTGCGCCAGCGGCGGAAAGCACGCGGCAGGTTGCTTCCCCAATGCCACTGGCGCCGCCCGTCACCAGGGCCACGCGATTGTCGAGTCGAAAGGGCATGAATTGTGTAGTTTACCGCACAGGCGGCCATCCAACGGTGGCTCGAATCGTGTTGCGGGCAGCGGCTTCGGCGGACGTGACGGCAGACTCCTGGAAGTAGCAGCCGGTGATGGCATTCAGGCGGGCGTCGGCGCCAAAGCGGAGGCTGGTTTTGTTATTGCTTGTGAGAACGCCAGTGACAAGGTTTTTAGACGTATAGAGGAACAGCGCGTCGGTTGAGTCGCGGATTGCGCCGGGGCCGATGACGTGGTGGCTCTCCAGGCGCTTGTCGGGACCGGTACAGTAGGCGCGGCCGCAGTAGGTGACGACGCCCTTCTTTACGCGGCGGATCTGGAAAGCGCTGACTGTGACGGCGCGCGAATCGATGAGCTCGATGCCGCTGCCGCGGCCGGAAGAGTCGCCTTCAATGACTACGTTCGAGATGACGCCGTGTTCGGAGTTGGCCGCCGCGACGTGCATCGACTTGCCGTTGGGATAGGGCGAGAGGACGCCATCGATGAGGAAACGGCGGGTCTTAAAGACGGCGACCGTGTACCAGTCGGCGGGAGAGGGCCCGGTGCGGGTGATATTGCGAAGGGTGATGTCTTCGCAGTCGTCGTCATTGTCGTTGCCCGCGGCGACGGCGGCGTAACCATCCGTGGAGATGTTTTCGACGGTGACGCGGCGCGAGTAGACGATCCAAATACCCATGCGGGTGCCCGTGAAGTGGAAGCCGGAGACATGAATGTCGGAGTGGGCAATTCCGTTCCCTGTGCCCCCGTCACGAGATGAGGGGTTGCCGATGCGGAAGCCGTCCTTGGGGACACCGAGCAGTTGGGTCGTGTTGCGAATGACGACGCCCGGACCTCCGATGAGGCAGGAGCCGGAGGCGGTAAGTTCGATGTGGCCGCTGATGCGGTACTCGCCGGCGGGGAAGTAGAGACAGCGGCCGGAGGCGTCATTGAATGCGCGCTGAAGGGCGGCGCGGTCGTCGGTTTCGCCATCACCAGTAACGCCGTAGGAGCGGATGTCGGTGAACGGGAGTGTTGGACGGCCGGCGCCGAGGAGTAGGTGCGGCGCGCACAGACACACGACTAGCGGTAGCCGGAAAGGTCTCACGCCAGGTAGTGGCACAGGCGCGCCGCGATTCTCACCAGGAGCGCGCCTCGTTACTGCGGATCGAGACTCCCGAACAGACCATCCTGTTCGCCGTTCGGCCCGGCGGTGAAATAAAGCGTGTTGGGTGCGCCTCCATTTCCGCCATTTCCGAACATTAGGCTCCAGAGTCCATCGATCACGATAGCTTTGTTGTCCGGCGTGCGCACTTTGTCGATGAGCACGCCAGTCGAGGGATCATACGCATTAATCCGGCCATCGCCGAAGTTGCCGATCCAGAGAGTGCCGCCGAGTTCACCAAAGCCGGCGGGCGCAAGAGCAAGGCCCCAGGGAGCAATAAGTTGACCATGCTGAGCAAAGCGCCTCGGCTTTGTCCCGTCCAAGTCGAACGAATTGACGATCCCACGGCCTTGACCCGTCAGTTTGGACAAATTCTGCAGAGCATAGGTGACGAACATTCGCGTGGTGCCGTTGACCGTAATTGGGGCGACGTTGAATGGGGCGAATCCTTCGGGCAGAGACGGATCGGCAAACGCGTTGCTCGCGAACACCTGATTGAAGGAGGTGTCGAATAGGTCGACCGTTCCAGCTCCGAAGTTAGCGGCATAGAGCCGTGTAGTGCCATCGGCATCGGTGGCGATGGCCAGGCCTGTATAAGCCGCGAACGACGAGTGATTGACCGCAACGATGGCATACTTGCCGGCCTTCGCCGGGTCAAATCCGGCTGGATTTACGCCTGGGTTCCATCCGAGAATGGTCCCGTTCTTGGTCGCGAACAGGAAAACGGCGGGAGCGGTCACCGGGTTGCCGCTGCTGTTGACGCCGGAGAGCAGGAACGCTTTTTGAGCGGCGGGCAAGGGATTAAATATAGCGCCTGTGGGTATTGCCTCGGTTCCCAACGGGTTCGACGGGCTTGGAATCGAGACGACCAGCGGTTGCGGCGCACCAGCGGTGTTGTAGAGTGTCGCGAGGCCCGTGCCCCCATCTGCAATCCAGAAGGCCGATGTCGCCGACTCGGTGAGGCCCCAGGGATTCACCAACTTCTCGTCAACGAACTTCGCGATATGCGTAATGCCGTTACTGTCCACCAGGGTCGGCACGCCGCCGACCTGGTTGTTGACGACGAGGTCTGTTTCGATGTAGCCCCCGGTTTGCGCGTGCGCAGCGAAAATCAAATAACTGCCTATAAAGGCAGTAAGTGCCAATGATCGGTAAAAGGTGTTCATTTCTATTGTTCTTTCTTAGTCTTTTGTTGTCGGTTGTGCAATGTCATGCCGCAAATACGACACACGGAGTTACTCAGCTGTTGTCGCGTCGGCAATCGACCGAATGCGTGAGATCCGATTGGCGGGCAACCCGCTCTGCTTGGCGTGTCTCCGCACCGTTTCTTCATCGGGAGCTGTGTATACGCAATAGATCTTGTCGTCCGTCACGTAACTTTGAACCCAATGAATCTCACCGATGTCTCGCATAGCGCGAAGCGATATCTTCGCTGTCTCCTGCAGGTGAGCGGGCGCGAACTTACCCGCGTCCGGCACATCTCGCTCAATAACAAACTTCGGCATAGTGGAAGCCTCCTTATAAACCGGAATAACTACGGGATCGCAGGAGCGTTCAAAGAAGTCCGCCCTTGCGGTCCTGCCTAACTATGCGTCATGAGTTGTCTTGAGCAATTGACCGAGAGTCCCGCTTTCTTTGCACGAAAGCCGATGGCGGCTATGTTTACAAGGCGAACGTGCTGTTGTAAGTAAGCGAGGAGGAGTTCGGAGGGAGAGGGGATTTGTAAACAGAAAGGGGCTACCCGGGAATGGGTAGCCCCTCTATTTTTGCATCTGCGGCCGGCAGCTAGAACACGAAACGTGCGCTGATTTGGGCGCGACGAGCATTGGTGCCGTCGGGGAAACCGGCCGAGGCCGAGCCTTCGCCCAGACGAGGCGTGGGACGAATCGCCCCGGCGGTTGCCTGGAAGGCCTGGTTGCGAACTGTTGTGTCCGACACGTTATTGAACAGGTTGAAAACTTCGAAATTGATCTGGAGGTTGTAGCGCTCGGTGAATGGGAGAATCTTCGTCAGGCGGGCGTCGGTGCGGAAAACCGACTGCGCCGGTAGCGACGACACGGGCTGGAACGGGACGCGCGTGCTACCACCGAAACCATTGAGCGTATTTGTGAAGGGAGCACCCGTGTATGGCGTGCCGGAGACAAAGATGACCGGAGTCGAATATGTCTTCGCACCATAGGTCGTGATCTGCGAGAGCTGCCAGTTGTTCACTAGGAACTTTGCCAGACCGCTATCGCTCCTGGTGAACGTCGGCTGGTGAATGGAGCTGAACGAGGCGCGATGGCGTTGATCGAGCGTACTCGTCGACTTGTCGTAGCGGAAGTCGCCGTTATAGAGCGAACGAACGGAGCTAAAGAAGACGTTGTCGCTGCCGGCGCCCTGGTTGTAGTCGATGGCGTGGGACCAGGTGTAGCTGAACTGCATCTGGTGTGATTTCTTACGCATTTTCAACTGCGTCACAAGGCCGTTGTACCAGCTCTGGCCGCCGTTTTCGACCTGATTGACACGACGCCACCTTGAGTTTACGCGGTTGGCGATCAGGTAAGCGGGAGTGGTGAATGTGCCGGTCTGCGCACCTGCATCATTGAAAATGTTATAGGTCACGTTCGGGCCTATCGGGCCGATATTCATGTCGCGTAGGGTCCACAACTGAATCCCGCGCGACCACATGTAACTTGCCGTGAAGGCGACATCACGGGCAACTTCGCGTTCAATACCCAGATCGGCCTGCTGCGTGTACGGATTACGGAAGTCATCGCCGGCAAAGGTGACGTCGACGGTACCGGCTGGCGGTTGGCGGTCCAGGCTTGGCAAGGGGAGGGGGAAGATGGGACCAGCGGCCAGATCGGCGGCCAACGCGCCATTCAATGTAATGTTGCGCTG
>DASRHX010001098.1:0-4960 GCA_035650295.1 Bryobacteraceae bacterium
GACCAATATCCGGGCGGCGGTCTGGCAAGGCGACCGCTGGCACCTGACGCAATCGAGCGAGATCCGCGAGCTTGCCATCGACTACGCTTCCTCGGCCACGGTTCCGACGGCCGGCAGCGATGTAATCGGCGTCGATGACTGCGTCGATTTCATTGCCGCCCGTGCGCTCGGCGTGATCTGCCTGACCCGTGCTCCGCAGATCGCTGAAGCCCAGAACTTCGAGGCGTTCGGCAACGATCCCAACCGTAAGGGAAGATCCGGGCTCCTCTACCAGCTCATCAACCAGGCGACATTGACGCAGCAGATCGGCGATCAATCTGAACGCGATCGCCTGCCGTTCCGCAACCGCTGGCAATACTCCTCTTCCTTGGCTGAACTCTTTTAGCCCACCAACAACCCAATAGTCCGCCGGACAGGTGTTAGCGCTTTGCCTTCACCGGCGCGTAAGGAGAAAGCACGATGGCGACCCGAGACAAACAACTGTATGCCGCGCTCATGAAGCCGTTCGCGGTTGGCTTTGGGCTATTGCCCGCAGCCGCCCGCAACCGCATTTACGCCGCATTCGACAACGACTACGCGATGACGTGGTCCAACGCTACCCGCACGGCCACAATCGAGGGATTGCGAGTGGATGCGAATGGCAAGGTTCACGTTGGCGGGGCTCCGGCCTTACAGCCGATGTATCGCCCGGTCATCTTCCGTGCTCCCGCGAACGCCGACATCGCAACGACCTGCTTCCATGTCTTCGGCGCGGCGGGCAAGATTGTCAGCATCACCGAGATCCACACAACCGCTGGCAATGACGCAGGCGCGGTGACGGGCCACGTCACTAAGGATGTCTCTGGGGTCGCTCCGGGCGCCGGTACTTCGGTGATGAGCGGAACCTTCGACCTGAAGGGAACCGCGAATACCAAACAGACCGCCACGCTTGCTTCCAGTTCGGCCACGCTGGAGTTTGTTGCTGGCGACCGGCTGTCGTTCAAGCTGACCGGCACGCCGACGACTGCTGCCGGTATCTGCCTTGAGGTCTGGGTGCAGTACTACACCAACGTCTTTGAGACCTCGATCTACATCGCCAGCGGCAATCAGGACCAGGCGTTCTTTGTCGCAAATCGGCCCTACGCCCTCCTTGGCCTCCGCTATTCGCACGCGACCGCCGAGACAACGCTCGCCACGCTGAACATTCAGGTGACGCAAGACACTTCGACGAACGCCCCTGGCGCCGGTACGAATCTACTCACCAACAACTCGAACGAAGGTTTTGCCTGCACGGGCACGGCCAATGTTCCACAGGTGGGCACCTTCACCGCCGTTACGCTGCCCGCAGGCGACCGCCTGTCCATCGACTACGACGGGACAGCCACTGAACTCGCTGGCATCGTCGTCACTGCGACCTTCACCGCTGAACCTAATCGGCAGGAAATCTCGTACTGGCGGCATGACACCGATGTCCTGGACGCGGTGTACTTCGATGCCGATCGGGACTACGAACTGTACGATGGGCGCCAGGTTCACTCCGTCGCTGCTGGTGGCGCGTCCACTGCCAACGTTGAGCGCGTAAGCGGCACGAGCAGCCCGTCCAGCGGCACCGCAATGCTCAACACGGCGTGGGACCTCAACGCCACAGCCAACACGGTTCAGGTTGCCGACCTGGTGACCGTGAAGTCGACCCTGCTCATCCCCGCCGACTATCGACTGTCGATCGATTACGCCAATACTGAGCAATCCATGGTTGGCATGCTGCAGACGCTCTCCCTGCTCGCTCGGTAATTCATCATTCCCCCTCTGGGGCGAGTTCCGGCTCGCCCCATCTTTTCCCTTTACATGATTGATCCAACCTGGAAAAAACAATCGCTCAAGGTCTTCGGCGGTCAATGGGACCTGCTGGAGCCGGGAGATATCGCTCTCGACAAGGGCGCGATCTTCGCGCAAAACGTCGAGTTTGTCGATGGGCGCGTGCAGACGCGGAGAGGGTTTTTCCCTGCGCTTCACAGCCCCGCAGGTGTTGGATCATACACTTCTTTCAATTGGATCTCCCCAACGGGAAGCTGGATCTGTGTTGTCAGCAGTGCGGGCGTCATCTGGATGACGAATAATCGATCCGGCGTCCCGGCAGAATCAGCGAGCACGAGTTCAAGCGCCAATGCTGGGGTATTCGCTCCGAGCGGGGCTCGTCTGATTGTGGCGATGGCGCGCATTTCAGATGGTCTTTCGGTGGTTCAAGGGAGAGTGCTGAGTTACAAAACGGCATTCACCACTTCGACATCCTTTATTGGGGTCGGACTGAATGACGCCACAATTGGCGGAACGTACACCGGCGACACGCCAGACACTTACAATGTCGTCATCTCGGCGACTGGTACGCCTGATTCATTCCAGTGGACCAAGGCATCGCTAAACGGAGTGTTTAGTGCCAGTATCCCGATTACTGGAGCCGCTCAAGCGCTGGACAACGGAATCACCGTCACGTTTGGGGCAACCACCGGCCACACTCTGAACGATCAGTGGGGCAGGGAGGTAAGAACGCTCACATCCGACAAGCTATTCTCTCCGCCGATCACCTACGGATCGGCCGTCACGCCAACGGAGCCTTCGGCGGGCCGCATCACCGCCGGGATGCACCGACTTGGTTACATCATCGAAACTCGCAGCGGGTTCATTGGGCGTCCGTCGCCAGACAGTGGATCGGGAACTCCGGGCGTCGACATCACTTTCACGCCGGTTGAATTCACGGCGGCTGGCAGTAAAAATCTGTCCTGGGCGCTCACGACCACATGGCCAGCGGATGCGGTGAAACTCCACCTCATCATGACGCCGGTATCGGAGCCGAGCCATTATTATTTTGTTCCTGGGGCTACAAATGATGTCGTCGGCGGTGCATCGTCGACCGAAACCTTCGTCATCGACATCTCAGATGAGGAACTGATCTTTACTGGACAGGACGCCTCAGAGCACCTGCTTCTGTACACACAGACCACGGGTGGAACTGGGCCTTTCAATCCTTACTTTGTGTTTCCGTTTGGCGACCGTATGGTGTACTTGGGCCGCGTCACTGATTCCAGTGGGCGCGAGTATAGCGCGGCGTTTGCTAGCCATCGCAACGCCCACCAGGAAATCTCACTTCGGCTGAATCTGTTTACATCCCCTGGGCAGGTCGATATGGTCGCCGGGTTCGCGCTGGGAAACAATGTCTTTTTGGTCGGAAGGCAGGGGACGTTTGCCACGCAAGACACGGGCGGCGATCCGATCAACTGGCCACCACTGCAACTAGTGGACGGCAAGCGCGGCACGGTCAGCTTCCAGGGATTCGACGTATCGCCGTCCGGCCGCTTCGTGTGGATCGCCGACATTTCCGGCCTTTACAGATTCGATGGATCTTCCTACGAAGACATCCCGGTCAGCTATTACCAAGCCGAGACTTGGGCACGGATCAATTGGATGGGCGCTCCCCACAAGGTGAAGGTTGTTGACTATGCAGCCAAGAACCGTGTGGTCGTGCTCGCTCCGCTCGATGGAGCCACCGAACCTTCGCACTTTTTAGTGTGGGATTATTCGCGCGGACAGACGCCGAACTCTGTGAGGTTCTCGATCTGGAGTATTGGTGCCTCGTTCAATCCTGGATCGATTTGCGTTGTCAATAACTACAACGATCCTTACAGCGGGGCATACGCGCCACCCGGACGATATCTGTTCGTTTCAAACCGGCAGGATCTCAATACGAACATTCTTGATGGGCTGCCTACGGCTTACAGCGCATTCACAGCGAATGGGTACAGGGACAAGGCTGCCTCGGAGAGCGCAATCGACTCTATCTACGAAACCGCGCTCTTTGGCGCCGGGGACGGCGTGCAGCAGCATCACGGCGGCCACATTGATGCTCATGGCGCGGGAACGTTGAACATCTTCCTGAAGAGCAAGGATGGCGTTGTATCGAAGACCCTGCGGACGCTCACGCTCGCGGCGGCCCCGGACCGCAACAACTATCGCGGCGGGCACCTGCTTTCAGAGGGGTCCTCTTATCGATTCAGGGTGAACACCGCTGATCATTACTTCATCCTGAACGAACTGACCGCGTACAGCAGCCCGTATTCGCTCTTGAGGTAAGAATGTCGGGACTTCGCATCGACAATCCGAAGTTGCTGGATGACGTGGCTCCAGCGAATCTAGCGACTCATGCCGGGGTGGCTAAGAAGCGGTTCCCGGAACTGGCGCAGTTCATTGATCAGTTGCAGGCCACGATCAACAGCATTGTGGTCTCACTTCAGAAGTACCGTATCGGAGAACTGTCGTTGGTCAAGATCCTGAGCGCCACCGGCAAGCAGATCGGCTGGCTGGGCGTCAACGGGAATACGGACGGCATCGCGATCCAGACGCTCCGGGCTTACGAGGATGGGGCGCAGATCGGGACGGGGCGGCTGAACGCTCCCGCGCAGATATCTGCAGGGGCTACCAATCTTCTCACGGTCGGTTCTGACGATCAGGTGCAGGTCTTTGACTTCGCTGCGGGCGCAGGGGCCTACACGTACAACATCGACCTCGATACGGCTGGCGCATTCGAGGGCGCGGTCTTCTTCATCAAGATCAAGAAGGCTGCATCGGCTAATCCCACTATTGTGATCCGTAATGGATCTGGCGGCACAACGCTCCTCGCGCTCAATAGTATTGCCGCCGAAGTATACAGCGGCCACTTTATTTTCGATGGGACCAACTGGATCAAGTGGATTTACACGAATGCCAGTTCATCGTCGCCATCGGAGGTGAACTCTGCCGGTTTCAACTTCCTGCCGCAGTCCCCCGGAGGTTCGCTGTCGGTTGGCAGCAATACGATCACCCTTTCTCCGGTACCTGACGGCGTGAACGGGTCTAACTCCGACCATTACTTGTATATCTCGGGAGGAGTGGGCACCGCCGAAGCCGTTCTAATCACGGGCGGATCTGCCGTTTCCGGGGCTGCCAGTGG
>DASRHX010001099.1:0-7803 GCA_035650295.1 Bryobacteraceae bacterium
CGGTCGCGCTTATAAGCCACCGGCTGTGGTCAAGCCGATACGGCGGCGACCAGGGCGTCCTGGGCAAGGCCATCCTCCTCAATGAGGTGAGTCACTTGGTGATTGGCGTCCTTCCTCGTGGTTTTCAATTCCCGTCATTCATCGATCCAGACGTGCTTGTGCCTATACCCGAAAGTCCCAGCCGGGGACGTGGCTACCTCCGTGCCATCGCCCGGTTAAAGCCAAGGGCACAGATGGCCAAAGCTCAGGGAGAGCTCGACGCTATCGCGGTGCGGCTGCAAGAGGCGTTTCCCGACACGAATCGGGGCCGTGGAGTGAAAGTCATTCCGCTCCAGCAAGCCACGGCGGGCGGCGTGCGCACGCCGCTTCTGGTGCTGATGGGCGCGGCTGTCTTCGTCCTGCTGATCGGATGTGCAAACGTAGGCAACCTGGTGCTCGCCAAGGGTATCGCCCGCCGCCGTGAACTTGCCTTGCGGAGTGCGCTTGGCGCGGGAGCCGGCCGCCTGGTGCGCCAGTTGCTGACGGAGAGTGCCCTGCTCGCGCTTCTCGCCGCGCTGATAGGGTCGATGCTCGCCGTCTTCGGGAGCAAGCTTCTGGTCGTCTCTCTCGCTCAGAACTATGCACTGCCGGAAGTCCAGTTCGACTGGACTCTGCTCGCGTTTGCCGTCCTGATCGCCTTGGCCTCTGGGCTGCTCTGCGGGCTTCCGCCGGCTTTCATGGTGTGGAATTCGCAACTAGGCGGCTCTCTCAAAGAAGGAGGCCGGAGCCAGGCGGGCGGCCGAACCGAAAACCGGCTGCGGAGCTTGCTGGTGGTCTCCGAGACGGCGCTCACGGTAGTGCTCCTGGTCGGCGCCGGACTACTGCTGAAGAGTTTCGTACTGTTGCAGCAGATCGACCCGGGCCTGAACCCACGCAATGTGTTGATGGCGGATCTGCTGCTATCCAAGCGCTATGCCGACGCACAACGCCGTGAGGCGTTCGTGCGGGTAATGCTGGAATCGGTGAGCGGCTTGCCGGGAGCCTCGCACGTTGCCGTGTACAGCGATCAGCCGTTCCACGGAGGAGGGTCGGTTGAGACCTTCCGAGTGGAAGGCCACGCGGATCCCGGTCCCCGCCAAGGTCACCCCGCGGCTTTCAATGTAGTCAGCAGCGATTTCTTCGCCGCGATGGGCATCCCGATCAAGCGTGGGCGCGGTTTCGACCAGCAAGACACTCCGGAAGGTGCTCCCGTCGCGATCGTGAACGAAACGATGGCGCGAAAGTTTTGGCCAGGTGGCGACGCAACCGGTAAGCGGATCAGGTTCTACTACAACAGGGATCCGCAGCAGTGGATCTCGATTGTCGGCATCGCGGGAGACGTGCGTTACCAGGGCCGGGATGTTGAGCCCAAACCGCAAGTATTCTTGTCCTACCGATTCCTCCCGGCCAGGCGGGAACCGTATCTGTCGCTGGTTGTGCGCACCGCGGTGGACCCAGCGGGGCTGATTCCAGCGTTAAAGGCCAGGATTTGGGCAGTAGATAAAGATCAGCCAATATCCAACATTCAGACAATGGAAGCCGCGCTCTCTCACTCCGTTGCCAACCGCCGCCTCTACCTGCTGCTTCTCAGCAGCTTCGCCGCGATCGCCCTGATGATGGCCACTGCGGGGATATACGGACTCATTTCGTACGCCGTCGCGCGCCGCACACAGGAGATGGGTATCCGGGTTGCCCTCGGCGCCACCGTCGCACAGATTCTCGCGTTGGTACTGCGCCACGGCATGCTGCTTACCGCGACCGGAGTCGCGATCGGAATCGCCGGATCGCTCGTCCTGACGAAGGTGATCTCAGGATTACTCTACGGAGTGACTCCGACGGACAAATCGACCTTCATTTTGACTGCGCTACTATTCGCAGCGGTAGCTTTCGTTGCCACCTATGTCCCCGCGCGCCGCGCGGCTACGGTCGATCCAACGGTCGCATTCCGGTGTGAGTGATCCCAGGAATCTCGCGGCTATAATTGCGTATGCTGGGCGTCGTGGAAGGACTCCTCATCGCCGCCATCGCGGCGGCAATCACCTGGTTCTTCCTGCGCAAAATTCCCGCCAAGCCCAGGAATCCCAAATACGGGCTGATGGTGAATCGCTGGGAAAGAACCACCGTTTAGGTCGCCTATGATGCCGATCTGAACGTGACCGCGTCGTGCATTCACCTGCAACCGGTCGAACGCGCGATTCGCAAGGCCCGAATCGATGTTCACTTGTTCGATCCGCCGCGTTACGGTCCGATCATCCGGGCGGAATGCCACATCAACGAGGCTGCGCTCCGGCGGGATTTTTCTCTTCCGGCATCGATCGTCTACAGGGAGGAATACCGTCCCGAAGTCTCCGACCGCGAGGAACCGCACGCCAACCTCTGCTGCCGCGAGTGCCCCGATCCGGACAGCCCACAATGCAACATCCTAGTTGTGCATCCGATCGACAAGTTTCCGGAGCGGCCGTGGTTTCCCTCGCCACCGTAGCTCTAGCCTGGTACAAAATGGAGCGATGTCTCTCTCACGGCGGCAACTGATCCAGGCGATGGGTGCGACGGGACTCGGTTCAGCGGCAGCACAGCAGCCGCGGTCGAAGCCGAACATCCTCTTTTTGATGGCGGATCAGCACCGCGGCGATTGTTTGCGCAGCGACGGCAGTTCCGCCGCCATCACTCCGAATTTGGATCGCATCGGCGCCGGAGGCGCCCGGTTCCGCTGCGCTTACTCCTCGACGCCTACATGCACTCCGGCGCGAGCGTGTTTGCTCACGGGAATGTCGCCATGGAATCACGGCATGCTCGGCTATGGGCGGGTGGCGCAAAAATATCCCGTCGAACTGCCGAGATTGATGAAGGAGGCCGGGTACTTCACAGCGGCGGTGGGCAAGCTGCACTATACGCCGCAGCGAAATTATCACGGCTATGATCTTGCGCTGCTCGATGAGTCGGGCCGCGCCGAGAGCATAGATTTCCGCAGTGATTACCGGGCGTGGTTCCACACCGAGGCGCCCAACCTGAATCCGGACGCGACGGGGGTGGGCTGGAATGACTATAAGGGCAAGGCATACGTTCTGCCGGAGCGGCTGCATCCGACGCGCTGGACGGCAGATGTAGCCGTACACTTCCTCGAAAGCTACCAGCGAGCCCAGCCGTTCTTTCTGAAAGTGTCCTTCACTCGCCCGCATAGTCCGTACGATCCGCCGCAGCGTTGGATGGACCGGTTCCGTGAGGGCGTCCCAGAGGCGCGGGTCGCGCCCTGGGCCGAGCGTTACGCGGAGCGCAACTCCGCCCGCGATGACATTTGGCATGGACGGGTGAGCGCTGACGAGACACGTACAGCGCGGCAGGCCTATCACGGCTCAGTGAGTTTTGTGGATGAGCAGATTGGCCGGATTCTCGATGCATTGGAAAAGCGCGGCTTGCTGGAGGAGACGCTCATCCTGTACACGAGCGACCACGGCGACATGACCGGAGATCACAACCTGTGGCGGAAGTCGTACGCGTACGAGCCGTCTGCCCGCGTGCCGATGTTGATGCGCTGGCCAAGAGGGATGGTGGGAGGCAAGCGCGGGCAGGTGCGTACCGAGCCGGTGGAGCTTCGCGACATCACGGCGACTATCCTGGCCGCCGGGGGAGCAAGTCTTCCGGTGCCTATCGATGGGCAGTCCCTCATCGGCTGCGTGGCGAAGGACGGTGCCGGCTGGCGCAAGTGGATCGACCTGGAGCATGACGTCTGCTACGCGAGGGAGAACCACTGGAGCGCGTTGACCGATGGGCGGGAAAAGTACATTTACCATGCGCGCGACGGCGAAGAGATGTTGTTCGACCTAACAGCCGATCCGATGGAATTAAGGAACTTGGCTGGGGAAGCGGGGAGCGCGGAGCAGTTGCGGACATGGCGGGGACGGCTGTTGCAACACTTACAGGTTCGGGGGGAGCCGTTTCTGAGGGGTGGCCAATTGGCAATGAGGCCGGATTCGTCGCTCTATTCGCCCAACTATCCTCGGGGGTGACGAGTGGTTTGTCATCAGGATCGATTTAACAAACGTGACATAGGGGGCGTGACATAGGGAGCGCTTGCACTCGCGGATTGGCTCGCATATAGTGTTTTGCGGTTGTTGAAACGGGGACTCCTTGTCCCCGATACATGGGTGAGAGTGGGGTACATGAAAACTAGAACACTACAGCTATATCTATTTGTGGCCGTGTGTTGCCTTGTAATGGGCAGCATGGCCACATACGGCCAAATTCTGTACGGATCATTGGTCGGAAACGTGAAAGACCCTAGCGGCGCCGCGGTCGCGGGCGCGAAGGTCGTTCTTACCAACCAGCAGACAAACCAGGTACGAGAGGTGCTGGCTGACGCGGAAGGCGCTTTCAGCATTCCGACTCTCCAGAGCGGCTTGTACACGCTTCGCGTTACGCAGGAAGGTTTTCAGACGCACATCGAGAAGGATCTGAACATTGCAATCAACTCGACGGTGCGCTCGGACGTGAGTTTGCAGGTGGGCGCTGTGTCGGAATCCATCAGCATTTCGGCCCAGGCTGCTTCGTTGCAGACCGACCGAACGGAAGTCCGAGGCGAAATTACAACCAAGACGTTGGTGGACATTCCCGTGCCGGGCGCGCGGAATTATCAATACATGCTGGTGAACATCCCAGGCATCACGCCGCCGACGTCGGCGCACTCCGTGCCGTCGAATCCGTCGCGCGCGATGACGTTCGGAGCGAACGGAGCGACGCGGTCGAGCGTGAACGTGCGCATCGACGGAGCTTCAAACACGAACATCTGGCTTCCGCACATTTCGGCGTATGTGCCGGCGCTAGAGTCGATCGAAACAGTGAACGTTGTAACCGGCTCGTTCTCGGCCGAGCAGGGCTTGGCCGGCGGCGCGTCGGTGAACGTGCAGATCAAGAGCGGCACAAACGAGCTTCATGGTTCGGGGTTCTGGTACAACTCCAACAACGGCATGAAGGCGAAGCCGTTCTTCAATCCGCCAGGCGCGCGCAATCCGAAGCTGGTTTACAACCAATACGGGGGAACGATCGGGGGGCCGATTAAGAAGGACCGGATCTTCTTCTTCGCCAGCTACGAAGGCACTACGGACCGCGAATACGCGCAGCGGTTCGCCACGCTGCCGACCGCGGCGATGAAGGGCGGGAATCTTTCGGCCACGACGCGCATCGTCTACGACCCGCTGACCGGCGATGCCGAGGGGCGCAACCGGACACCGCTGGCGGGGAACATCGTTCCGACCAACCGCATCAGCCCAATCATCTCCAAGATCCTCCCGCTCATCCCCACACCGAACCAGGCTGGCGATGTACTCGCCAACAACTATCTGGCCACGGGCGGCTACCTGTACGACCGCAAGACGCTGGATACGAAAGTCAACTTCGACATCACCGAAAAGTGGAAGAGCTGGGTTCGATTTTCGATTCTCGACTACACGATGGACAACCAGGGCTCTCTTGGCGAGTTGATCGGCGCGCCGATCTCCGGCGCAGGCGGCAACGTGGGCAGCGGCTTCGGCAAGACAGCCACATTCACCGTGGCGCACAATTTCCTGATCAGCCCGACGTTCATTGTGGACGCTCACTTCGGCTACACGCTGATGGATACCAACGTCCAGCAGCCGCAGTTGGAGAAGAACATAGGACGCGACATCCTCGGCATTCCGGGCACGAACGGAACGCGCACTTTCGAGGGCGGATGGCCGCGCTTCACGATTTCCAACTTTGCGACGCTGGGCGTGCCGGATGCGTTCATGCCGTACTACCGGCACGATCCGCAATTCCAGTACGTCGCGAACGCCACGAAGATCACCGGGAAACATACGCTGCGGTTCGGCGCGGATCTGTTCCGGCTCCACCTGAACCACAATCAGCCAGAGTTCAGCGGCGCGAATCACGGCGCGCAAGGCGGATTCGACTTCGGCGGCGGACCGACGCTGCGCAACGGCGGCGATGCCTCCAACGAGTACAACTCGTTCGGTACGTTCCTCTTCGGACTACCGACCAACTATGGGCGGCTCTTGCAGGTGGACGACGAATACAAGACGCGTTCGACGATGTTCAACACCTACCTGTCGGACAAGTGGACTGTGTCTCGCAGTGTGACGGTTTCGCTCGGTCTGCGCTGGGAGTACTTCCCGATGCCGACGCGCGCCGACCGCGGCATGGAGCGGTACGACTTCATCAACAACAAGATGCTGGTCTGCGGTGTGGGCAGCGTACCATCCGATTGCGGCACCAAGGTTTCCAAGAAGAGCTTCTCGCCGAGCCTGGGCGTCGCCTGGCGCGCCAACGACAAGACCGTCATTCGCACGGGCATGGGCATCAACTGGGATCCCTGGAACATCGCGCGGTCGCTGCGCACGAACTATCCGGTGCTGGTCGTATTGAACGGCCAGGCGCCGAATTCATTCCAGCCGGCCAGCCGGATCGAGCAGGGCATTCCGGTCATCCCTAACCCCGACCTCGGCAACGGCGTGATCAACATTCCAAACAACTACGCGGTGGTTTCGAGCGGAGACGAGTACAAACGCAGCTACATCATGAGCTGGAACTTCACGATCCAGCGCGAGTTGGGCAAGGGCTTCATCGGCCAGATCGGCTACGTCGGCTCGAGGCAAATCAACCAGCTTGGCAACCTCGACTTGAACGCCGGGCAGGTCATTGGACCGAATAGCGCGGGCGGCGGCAACAACGGCCGGCCGTTCTTCGCGCCCTTCGGACGCACGGTAACAACGCAGCTGATCACTCCAGTGGGCCACACGAAGTACAACTCGATGCAGGCCACGTTGGAGCGGCGCTTTGCCAATGGCCTGCAGATCAACAACGCGTTCACATGGTCGAAGGCCGTAGGTGTGTGCTGCAACGACAACTCCGACGGAGGACCTTCGATTCAGAAGCTGGATGCGATGTTCTTGAACAGCGCCGAGATGGGATTCAGCCGGCGGTTCAACTTTACCAACAACGTGATATACGAGTTGCCGATGGGCCGCGGGAAGCGGTTGGCAACGTCGGGCGCGGCGGCGGCGATTCTGGGCGGATGGCAGGTCAACGCGATGACGCGGTTGACGAGCGGATCGCCGTTCACGGTGGCCTCCGACGGCGCCTCTTTGAATCTGCCGGGCAGCTCCCAGCAGGCCGACCAGGTGAAATCGGAAGTGAAAAAGCTCGGCGGCACCGGCCGCGGCCAAGCCTTCTACGATTACACGGCGTTTGCCCGTGTGACCGAGCCACGCTTCGGCACATCCGGCTTGAACACGTTGATTGGCCCTGGATTGGTGAACCTGGACCTCGGCCTCTTCCGCACCTTTAATATCACCGAGCGGGTGAGACTGCAGTTCAAGGGTGAAGCGTTCAACGCGACGAACACGCCGCATTTCGCCAATCCGTCGAACAACATCGCCAACCTCACGCTCAATCCCGACGGGACATTCCGTCAGGGCGTGTTTGAGGTGACAGGCATTACCAACACCGGCCGCGAGCAGGGCGACGAACGGTCGTTCCGGCTTGGGCTGCGTATTCAGTTCTAACGGCGATCGATCAAACCATCGAAGGGGCAGGCTACGGCCTGCCCTTTTTGATTTGTAGCACCCGATTCGTCTCGCCGCCCGGGAGCCGTTGCCGGTGGCCATCAGGCCATGTGACGATGATGCCCTCGTAGCGCGTGGCGGCACCAAGGCCAAAATGAACCCGTGGATCGCTTGAGGAGAGGTAGCTCCCATCACGACGGGACCTGCGAACAAGCGGCGGCGCACCTTGTCTATCGAGCCGGACAAC